>CAYVHK010000264.1:0-5103 GCA_964451145.1 uncultured bacterium
CCTCTAGATGTTATAGTAAAATTTCCAGTTAAATACGAAGAAGAAACGGATGAGGAAGAGGAAATAGCAGCGACAATTATCCGTTCACCACTTCAGAATAAATTGCTCGCATTTGTTAATCATCCGGTTGTTAGCAGTTCTATGATGATTGCGACAATCTATGCGTTAATCGGCTTGGATTTTGTCGCTTGGTTTAAAGTTTCGAGCAAATACGATCTACTTATTGATGTTACCTCGGCAATTGCATTGTTTCTCTTCTTTACAGAGTTTGGTCTTAAAACTTATGCTGAACAGGGGTATGTGTGGAGCTTTTTCTTTTGGCTTGATTTCGTTGCTGCAGTTTCTCTAATTCCCGATGTACCGTGGTTAGTCGATCCAATCAAAAATTACTTTGGTCTTGGTGTTGGTGGTTCAGCTCTTAGTTTGGCTAGAGCTGGCCGAGCGGCTAGAGCTGGAGCTAGGGCCGGTCGGATTGCCCGAGTATTTAAGGTTCTCAATAAAATTGGTCCTTTCATTGATCGGTTGAGGGGTAAGCAAAATATTGAGACCACAGATGATGATGATTTGGAAGGTTTAGAACCGAGTGCCATCGGTAATGTCTTCTCAGAGAAGATGACTCAAAAGGCGATTCTTGGTGTCATGGGAATGTTGATTATGACTTCGATGTTCGATTATCAACCCCCAACTCCGTTTCCCGAATTTGCCTTGCGATCTCTAGAAGTTAAAAGTGATGAGCAGAATGCTGTTATTGATAGATATATTGCTAATACCAAAAAAGTTGATAAAGACGGGGCTCTGGTTAATCCAGCCTTGATTTACTTAGCTGTTTCTGGTCTCGATCAGTCAGAAAATTCAGGACAAAAGGATCTTGTCGAAAAGACTTGGAAAAAATCGTTAGTTCAAGATGTTTACTTTGAAGGCCAGATCATTGCTCTGAATGCCGATGGTGGTGTGTATGTTGAACTCAATAATGCTAACGATAGAGAGAAACTGATGCGGACAGGAAACGTCTTTCACGTTAAAGTTGGAAAAACAACGGATACGAAAGCACGTTTAGTTGTAGAAAGTCTCCGTAGTTCAAGTTCAGATTCAAAGGGTTCACAAATCAACGGTATTGCTTGTCGAATTGTTGATGCCAAGAGTGTGGCTCATAAACCAAGATCAAGAGATATAGAGCGTGGAATTACCAAGTTTAGTGCGGGCCAACAAGATATTCAAGCATTGAAAAATTTGCCTGATGACGGTGATGTAGCGGTCGGTGACCGAATTAGTTACCGTAACTTTGATATTGAAAATTCTGCAATGCGTGCTAGAGATGTCCTTTTTTATGAGACTCCAAACGGCAGTCGTGCTTGGTTTGACAAACGCAACATTAACGCGGAAATGGGCTTCAACGGTTTTGTAATTATTGTTTTCGTTGTGGTATTACTTGGTTTGGGTACTTTTGCCTTCCAAGCTGACGCCCAAACGCTGTTTATTACACCGATAGAACGCATGACTTTTATGGTCAAGACTTTGGCTGAAAACCCGTTAAGGACTGTTGAAACACGGAAGAGAAGAGGGTCGCAACACGAAACTGGCGTTATTCAGGATGCCATGGTCAAAATTAGTGGCTTATTGCAACTTGGATTTGGTGAAGCTGGAGCTAAAATCATTGCTGAGAACTTGGCTCAAGAAGGTGAACTCAATCCTATGGTGCCAGGACAAAGAGTTGAGGCAATCTATGGTTTTTGTGACATTCGTAATTTCACTGATGCCACCGAATGCTTACAGGAAGATGTAATGTTATTCGTTAACTCTGTTGCGGGTATATTACATCATGCAGTAGCTGAAAATGGTGGATCACCTAATAAAAATATTGGTGATGCATTCCTGTTGGTGTGGAAAGCGGGTGAAGATGAAATTGATAATCCAGCTGATGGTGCCTTGCGTGCTTTCATTCGTACAATGAAGGAAGTTAAAACTGACGAAACATTACAAAATCTGGCACAAAACGGTGAATTACAAGAACGGTTACCAGGGTTTGAGACGCAACTTGGTTTTGGATTGCATCTTGGCTGGTCAATTGAAGGTGCAATCGGATCAGATCAGAAAATTGATGCTACTTACCTGTCTCCCCATGTTAATATTAGCGCTCGCCTAGAGTCAGCGACTAAGCAGTATGGTACTCAACTTTTGATGTCAGGTGAATTTGTTGAGGCTTTGTCTCACGAAATGAGACCTAGTTGTCGCAAAATTGATATTGTTACTGTCAAAGGTAGTGAACAACCGGTAACCTTGTATACGACCGATCTTGAAGAACCTTCAGAATTCACATTGCTGGAATATTACGATACCTTTGAAATCGCAATAGATCATTATCTATCAGGGGAATGGGATGAAGCTATCGAGAACCTAACTATTTGTTTGGAAGCATGGCCATCAGATAAAGTTGCTGAAGTTTTGCTTTCTTTCATGACAGAACAAGGTAATACTGCTCCCGACGATTGGCCTGGTTACAGAGTTTTAGACTCAAAATAAGTAGTGTAATTTATTGCAGGACACAGTTTTTTTTGGAATTTACCAATCTGTGGCTTTTAGTTTTTAGATGGAGAATGACGTAACAGACCTTAATAAATCAACTCTTCCAAGTTCGTCTGCTCCAATGTCCAAGGGGTTGAGTGACTATCAAATCAAGATGATGTTTATCATGCCCACCATGATATTACTAATCTTGATGAACATTTTCCCCCTTCTCTGGTCGCTAGCGCTCAGCTTTTACAAATACCGAACAAATCTTCCCAATATCCCCCCCAAGTTTGTTGGATTCAAGAATTATACTCGCTTACTTTCTGATCCTGATGTGTGGGAATATTTCCGAACTACTGCGTATTTCGTAGTTTCGGCCGTTGGCACTCAGTTTCTCGTTGGTTTTGGCATTGCTTTTCTACTCAACCGAGAATTTCGTTACAAAGGTTTGATTACTACACTAATTCTTCTACCGATGATGTTATCTCCGGTGGTGGTTGGTTTGTTTTGGCGATTTTTATTTAAATCTGACAATTCAGGTTTAATTAATTACTTCTTGCAACCGTTGCTTAAACTGTTTCAAGCCAAACCAATTCCTTGGACAACTAATCCTAAATTCGCCATGATATCAGTTGTTGTTGTTGACACTTGGATGTGGACACCATTTATGATGTTAATTTCATTAGCAGGTCTATCAGCGATTCCGAATTACCTCTACGAAGCTGCTGATGTGGATCGTGCTTCGAGCTGGTTCAAATTTCGCTGGATCACCTTACCGCTGGTATCTCCACTATTAATGATTGCAGCGCTTTTTCGTACTATGGACGCATTTAAAATGTTTGACATTGTTTATGTCCTAACTAGGGAAGGTGGTCCTGGTACAGCAACCGAAACCGTATCTATGAATCTATACAAACTAGCTTTTCGTAATTTTGATACAGGTAAATCATGTGCTATGGCCTACATTTTATTGATTGTAATTGTGGCTTTGAGCAATATTTATGTCAAGCACCTTAATCGACTGAAGGAATCTATATAAGTTGCATGATACCAGAAAAGAATCTATATTATTATTTGTCTAGGATTCTAATTTTGTTAGTCGTTTTAATTTACTTAGTCCCAATTTATTGGATTATTGCAACATCTTTGAAATCGAGTAGTGATATTTCGGCACAACTACCCAAATTTTTTTTCGAAATCACTTTTGAAAATTATCAAAAATTACTTGATTCCCAATATCCTTCTCAGTTACGGAACAGTGTTATTATTGGTTTCACTAGTACTGTTTTGGCCGTTGTTATTGGAACAATGTCCGCTTATGCATTCTCTCGTTTCAAAGTCGCTGGTGAAGATGATTTATTATTTTTTATTTTGAGTACGCGAATGTTACCTCCCATTGTAATTGTTATTCCTATTTATCTAATGTACACAATGTTAAAATTGAGGGATACGCACTTTGGTCTTATTTTGCTTTATACCACTTTCAACCTTTCTTTTGCTGTATGGTTAATGAAAGGTTTTATTGACGAAATACCGAAGGAATATGAAGATGCCGCTTTGGTTGATGGTTACACCCGTTTTCAGGCGTTCATAAAGGTTGTTTTGCCACAAGCGGCTACTGGCGTTGCTTCTACCGCAGTGTTTTGTCTTATTACAGCTTGGAACGAATTTGCCTTTGCTCTCGTCTTAACCGAGGTTGGTGGAAATGCTGTCACAGCCCCTCCTTCTATTGTCAGCGCAACAGGTAAAACCGGTTATGATTGGGGGAAAGTCGCAGCTGGAACCTTTATTTTTTTAGTGCCAATTGCTATTTTTACTTTCGGAGTGCGCAAACATTTATTGCGAGGAGTTACGTTTGGGGCGATTAAAAAGTAAATTATGGCCAGTGTTTATTTGAAATCCTTAACAAAGTATTACGGGGATTTGGTCGCTCTGGATTGCCTTGATTTAAAAATTCATGATCAAGAGTTCTTTGTTTTGTTAGGACATACTGGAGCCGGCAAAACAACAACCCTCCGTTGCATTGCAGGGTTAGAGAAATTAAACCGAGGTGAAATTTATTTCGACGAACACCCAATTACTAGTCTCGATCCTTCAGGTCGCGACGTTGCTTTTGTTTTTCAATCACATATTTTATATCCACATTTAACAGCATTTGAAAATATGGCTTTTCCTTTGCGGCCACGCAATTTAACAGAACATGAGATTAAAAGCCGAGTACAAGAAATAGCTGAAATGTTACATATAGAAAATCTGCTACAACGAAAACCAAGTCAGTTAAGTGGTGGTGAAAAACAACGAGTTGGTTTAGGTCGGGCTATGGTGCGTCGACCACAGCTTTTCTTGATGGACGAACCGATTTCCAATTTGGATGCTAAATTAAGGGCTGAAATGAGAACCGAAATTAAGTGGCGACAAAAGCAACTTGGCATAACCACACTTTATGTGACACATGACCAAATTGAAGCAATGTCCATGGCAGATCGCATGGCAATTTTAGATCGAGGTAAAATTAGGCAGATTGGTACTCCAATGGAGATTTACAACCATCCCTCCAATATTTTTGTGGCAGATTTCATTGGCACACCGCCTATG
>CAYVHK010000265.1:0-5101 GCA_964451145.1 uncultured bacterium
AGCAAGGCGACAGTATCGTCAAAGTATCTATAACAGAAACCTAAGCGAACCGATTAGGACCAAAAGTATTGGAGTCCTGTACTTAGTTCTTTAACTTGTATTTAATCGGCATGCTGATCAAGCGTTAAGTTTAGGCTCTTGGCTAGTCAATTCTTCAATGAAAATGAAGATTGATCAGATTAATCAAATACTAATAATAGTATTACCGGTTACTTGGGTGGAAAATAATTCGTATATGGGTAATCGGGTATGTAAACATCTGAAAAGTTAGTTGTCGTTTGTCTTTTTCATTAGATTTTTCTTCACAGATCTGACGTATTCCTCTATTTATTCTTTTAGATGTAATGGTTTGGCTGAAATCAGAAAAGCTTATTATCAATTTAAAACACCCACTAAGCCAACCTTAAATTGGCTTAGTGGGTGTTTTTTACTTAACCCATTCATCTGGAGAATTGGATATTATCCTAATACCTATTTCCTCCGTAACCTCCACCGCCTCCGTAACCTCCGCCACCTCGGTTACCTCCGCCACCTCGGTTACCGCCACCTCGCTCTTCTCTTGGTTTGGCTTGGTTGACTTTTATATTTCTCCCATCCAACTCTTGTCCATCTAATTCATCTATGGCTTTTTGTGCTTCTGAATTATCTGGCATTTCTATAAAGCCAAATCCCTTGGAGCGACCACTAAATTTATCGAAGATAATATTAACAGTATCTACAGATCCATGTTTTTCAAATACTTCTCTTAGTGTGTGATCATCCGTATCGTATGAGAGGTTACCGACATAAATATTCATTGGTTTTCACCTTGTTTATAAAAAACTTTTTTCTAGCTGAGCATAACAAGAGGCATTAACTCTCGGCTGAGAATTTACATTTCGCTAGTTAGCGAAGACCAGTGTAGAAGCATTAACATCAAACCCAAACACTGAAAATAATTGGTACAGGTCGATTAATCTGGAACTAAGCACTATGTCAGGAGTAATTTCTTCTCTCAGGAAGGTTGATTCAATCTCGTAAAAATCAGCAATAATTGTAATTCTGCTAACGCAGGCATGAATTATATACTATTTTCCAATAAATTACATTATTTTTTTCCTGAAAACTAAAAATCAAGAGTTGGAGTGGTTTAATAATCCGACTCTCGATTGCTAAAACCTTATCAGCAATAGATATATTTAAAAGTAGACCGGCCAAAAAAACCTTTTAAGCTAGTTAAATTAGCCTAAACCAAAAAGTAAATATGATTAATCATTGAATTAAAATACGTACTATTTTATAGTAGATACATGGGAAGAACGTATTGAAAAAAATTACACAAAAGGTTGAAGAAGAAAAATTAGATTGACGCTAGATCAACTGATACAATTTTATTTGCGAAAATACATTCTGTGATGTAAATCATTTCCTCTAACTCATTTTCTTTTTTGCCTAATAAGTTTCCAATGTCTGATTTTAAGTTCGATACAATGACGGTGTGTGGAGTGTGAGGTATAACTAGGATTGGATGCAAACCGAACAGGTTAATCCAGTGAGCGCCGGTACCCATTTGGCAACTTCTTATCTTTTTTCAGATACATGGATTCAGTTGACGTATAATCAATTTCAATATTATCGCTCTAAATTACTACTTTTTACTATGCTTCTATACCAACGAGAATTCAACCGAAGATAATGAGAACTAGATGATTAATCTACTATTTAGTGAATAATATAATGAACCCAATTAATATTGAAGATGAACTGAAATTAGTTAATTCTAAAGGAATTGAATTTAGAATTAATTTTTTTGAAGAACTTGAGCTATATATGCCTGACGGAACTTTGCATACTCCTGTTGTTCCTTTGCGTTCATTTCCCTTGACCAATGAGAACCACTACATTTCGATCCTAAAAGACGACCGAGAACGTGAAGAAGTGTGTTTGATAGAGGATATTGAACAGTTAACAGACAAAAGTCGGCAGGTACTAGATCAGGCTTTGGCCAAAGTGTATTATAGACCTATCATTACTCATTTATTGTCTATCAAGAGACGATCAGGCGGTATCAGCGTATGGAAAGTGGATACTGATAAAGGTGCGGTCACTCTCGATTTGAGAAGGCGAGATAGTATCACTGATTATGATAATGGTCATCTCTTGATTACCGACATAGATGGAAATCGGTACGAAATTCCTAACTATTACGAAATGGATGAGAAAAGTATGAAATTGATAATGACGCACGTTTAATATCATAGGCCAACAAATCCATATTGAAAATTTTCTTCTGGAGTATCTTCTTTTTTCCGCCATCTTTAAAATATTTTTCTTTGAAACCTGATTGGATTCGGCAAAGACCTGTATATCTGTCAAGTTTCGTTAATCTTCCCATCATCACGTTACAGTTATAATTCAAACTAGTCATCAATCCTTTCCTTTAATCCGTTAATTTGTTGTGGGTAAGTTGCCGCTTTATCTTGATTATTATATTCGGCCTAACCCAATGCATCTGATTGATATCTAAAGTCTTTAATCGTTGGATCAGCACCTCGTTCAGAGCAGAAATCTAACCATGTCTAACTTACCAAAAAAGGCCAAATGGTCCAGAATAGTAGCTGGTTCGTTAAACTTCACTCGGAATTTGCATCTCCACCTTTTTCTATTAAATAATCAACTACTTTTTGATGTTGGTTCATGTAAGCTAAAGCCAACCCACATAATAAATCATCTTCATCTATTTGTTCGTTTAATTAGGTTTTTACTTTTGATAAGTTACCTAAGCCTGCGAAGGTTGGGGGGGCACATGATGGTTCCCAGAGTATCTTTAACAATTCCACCATCTTTCGATTACCATAGTCAGTAGCATAGACTAAATCCTTGGACTTTGGGCGATGCTACTGACTATGGTAATGTATGCTCCTGAGTTCAGTAATAACTTAGCAAATACATACCCATCAGAATAGGTAGCCAATTCAAGTAGATATATTTGTTGTCTTATGAATTTTGGGCGTAACAATGAGGGTGTTTTTTATTACAGGTCAATAGCAGCAAAATTAGATGGTGTAAGAGAAGTCGGTAGAAAGAGAAAATAGTCGTTAAAAAGCAAGATTGATGGTAAAAAAACAGAAATGGAATTTTAATTTAACCTATTGTGGTCAGGATTGCCGGATTAGGAAACTAGAACTATTTTTTTGGGTAGTAAGTAGATGTGCGACCGGTAATCGGGCCACACACTGGAATAATGGGACTAAAAATAGGAAACAGATATCTTTTGGGGTTGACTTATATCAAAATGAACCCCTTACAAGATTCGCTTCCTATAAGGGGTTATCAAGTAGGCATGAATTGCTCCTTTGGCCCCTTTTTATTAACTTATCTTTTTTCCACTTCATAAAATTACTTGGACCTGATGTGTATAGATACTCCAGCCATTTTCAATTACAATTGCCGTGAAAAAGAAAGTATGTTCGACGTTATTCTGTTAAAGCAAAAGGATTGATAAGAGGTCAAATTTACTTAACCTTATTTTTTATAGTAGCTCGAAAATTATTCGAAGTTGCATGAAATGGGAGGTGTTTTTTGTGAAAAATTTAATAACAAGAACGTTATTTTTATTTTTTATAATGTCGTTTTGTTTAACTGTAAATGCGGGAATTTCTAAGCTTCCTCACGTATTTAATTTATCTTTTGATGACAAAGGTAATCCTGGAAAAGATGAAAGTGAAAATGGAAATAAAGGGGAGTTGAAAGGGGCTACTAAATGGACAGATCAAGGCCATACTGGAGGTGATGTAGAATTTGATGGTGTCGACTCTCATGTAGAAATCGTGGTGGATATGCCAGAAAAGAATTTTACAATGAGTGTTTGGATCAAAACTGATCAAGGAGATGTAGGAATTTATTCTGTTTTGGACGGTCCTGCAGGTAATGGTGGTCATGATCGCCATTTTTTCCTACAAGGTGGGAAAATCCACTTTAGAACTTGGAAAGGATCTGGTTGGGCAACGAGTAAAAACGTCGCAGACGGTAAATGGCATCATATTTCTCTAGTGGTTCAAGATAAGAAAGGGCAAATTGCTTATGTTGATGGAAAGGAAATTGGTAAGCATAACTATGATCATTCTGGTTTTGATTGGCAAAAAAGAGTTTGGGTAGGATTTTCGAACGATGCTGCCGTTGATTACTTCGAAGGAATGATAGATGAAATTGCTTATTTGGATATACCATTAAGTAAAAACGATCTTCCAGCACTGATGCAACCATTAGCAGTAGAAATGAATAGCAAACTACCTACTTTCTGGAGTGAAATTAAAAAGGATTATTAACTTTTGTCAGGTCAGATTGTGGCACCAACAATTACTTCTATTCTTCTCAACATATGAGAACAGTTTTGAGGAATGGAAGTTCCGGCAAACTTCACGTAAGTACGAAAGGGGCCAAAATCACACACGATACCTTTATCGATTGATTGCAATATTGAGGGTCAGGTCATAATAGGGAATCGTATTTATTATCCTTTCGCTGTTACGGCCAAAGATAAACATCAAGTTTTTAAAAAACAACTCCCACTTCCTCACGCCAGGCATCCAGCAACTTCATATTGGAAAGTGTATCATCCCAGGACATAGCTGGTGCTTGTCGGTCACCGATGTGATTGGCGACTATGTCTGCTTCGTAGGTAAATAAATCTCGGTCAACAGCGACTGTGATCTCAGATGATTCTTGGTTTTGATGAGATTGAACAATAATTTTTGTTGGAGGGAAAACTGTACTGAGTGGTAAAGGTTGTGTAGCATGACGGCAAGGGCTTGAGGGCACCCAAGGGTTCGGGATAGTTATTATGCCCTCCGAACCATAGATAGATACACTGCTCCCTAAGCTACATTCAACCGCTGTAATTATCTCACCAATGATACCATTTTCAAATTTGAGGGTTGCTGCTGCAATATGATCAACGCCGGTGGGGCCAACTTTTCCGTTAGCTTTAATTGAAGTTGGGTGTAAAAATGGCTTATTCTCCACAGCACCAGCGATCTTCCGAACCATTGAAGCGGTATAACCCCCACCATCAAGGATTAGCGCCACCCGGAGGAGAAGGTGGGAGCAGGTCGAGGGGGGG
>CAYVHK010000266.1:0-5022 GCA_964451145.1 uncultured bacterium
AAAAGTACTTTATTGGGTATGATTGCCAAGAACGCTGAGTCCGATGTTAATGTAATCGCTCTGATTGGTGAGCGGGGACGAGAGGTAATGGAGTTTGTCGAGGATTCTTTGGGAGAAGAAGGGCTTAAACGGTCGGTAGTAGTAGCAGCAACTTCTGATCAACCCCCACTCTTACGGGTGCAAGGGGCTATTACTGCTACTGCTATTGCGGAATATTTTCGGGACCAAGGGCGAAGCGTCATGTTGATGATGGATTCGGTTACTCGATTCGCTATGGCACAAAGAGAAATCGGCTTGTCCGTTGGTGAGCCGCCAGCTACTCGTGGTTATACGCCTTCCGTTTTTGCCAAATTGCCAATGTTGATGGAACGTGCCGGCACCACTAGCGGCGAAGGTTCTATTACTGGATTGTATACCGTTTTAGTCGAAGCTGATGATATGAACGACCCAATTGGGGATACCTCGCGCTCTATTTTGGATGGGCACGTAGTTTTATCACGTGATTTAGCAGCCCAAAATCACTATCCAGCAATTGATGTTTCAGCTAGTCTAAGTCGCTTAATGTCTGATATTATTTCATCTGATCACCAATCGGCGGCCAGTCAATTCCGCCAAATTTTAGCAGATTATGAATCAATCCGTGATGCTTACAACATTGGTGCCTACACCGTCGGTATGAATCCACAGAGCGACTATGCGATACAACATGTTGAATCGATGAATGCCTTTTTACAACAAGACAATCAACCAAGCGATTTTGACCAAACAGTATCCC
The DNA here is from genome assembly GCA_964451145.1 of uncultured bacterium. Classification (GTDB taxonomy): domain Bacteria; phylum Poribacteria; class WGA-4E; order WGA-4E; family UBA9662; genus TMED15. Next base: position 776 of record CAYVHK010000266.1, read on the forward strand.
AATTAACTCAAGTATTTCAACCAATCGGCGATTCTCCTTCTGTTCCCGCCCTTAGTTAACACTCTCTACCGTTGGTTTTGTGCTATTTCGGTTGATTACTTCTTCTAAAATTTGACTTTGGTCTACTGATCAAAAAGCCTGAAATTACTGAGATGCAAAAATTTCGTTTTTCCCTCCAACCTGTTTTACAAAAGCGTAAATTGATCTATGAACAGATCAGTCGTGATTTGGCAATAGCACAACAAAAATTGCAAGTGGAGGTTGAAAAACTAACTGACCTTCAAAATAAAGGCGTTCAACTAAAAGCGGATCTCAAATCCCGAAAGCAACACCACGGATTTAAGGCTGCTGATTGGGCTACATATGCAGGCTATCTACAATATCTGAATCAAAAAGTTCAAAATCAAATGCTTGTTACTGAAAAAGAGGAACAACAAGTTCAGTTGGTACGTCAAGAAATGCAAAGGGCTCGAACTGAATATGAAGTCATGATCAAAATGAGAGAGAAGGCCCAACTTGAACATCGTCAGCAATTCTTGAAAGAGGAACAGGATTTTTTGGATGACCTTCCTAAGTCAAATCGCGTTGGACCAATTCTATAAATATTTCTCAATTTAGATGTATTGAACCATGCCCATAATTTTTCGTTTTATTGTCGTTGCTCTTTTATTGATGTTGACAGTTTTGTCTATTCTTTTATGGAAACAATCGCTTCCAACTATTAATCTCGGAGAAGGTGGGCCGGTTACGGCCAATCCTACGACTTTGGACCAGTAGCAGGCCAAATAAAAACAGTCGAACACGTTGCAGTTCTTAGTAAGGAAGCGATCCAAAAATTGGTTGAAGAATCCGATCCTAACTGGTTAATAACCAGACTACGTTTAATGCCACAGTTTGTCCAAGGTAAATTTCTCCCTCACCTATCAGATTATCTTGATGACGAACATGTAAAGTCTCTTCTGAACAATCGTCAAAGTTTAATTTCCAAATGGACGATTTTGATATTTCCTGAACAAAGAGAAGAGCTCAAACTTAGACAAGAGTTCATTGATGAAGCCCAAAAAATTCATACTGAGGTTCTGAAATCTAAACTTCAAAATAAACCCGACTTAGCTACTCCTAATATCTATCAGATATTACCCGGGACTAGTATCGGTAATACAGAAATACGAAATGACATTCCCAACATCTATCAGGCTTTGCTTGGGATTAACGTCGATAAAATACAAAGTGATATGAGTCGAGAGAATAAACTGGAGAGAGAACTAGAACAGAAAAAAAGTTTGGTGAGCAGATTGAAAGCCAAATATGTGGATTTACAAAAACAAAATAATAAATTAGAGGATGAAAACGAAAAATTGGAAGAGGATCTGGATAACTTAAAAAAAAATGGCTCAAAAAAATAGGTAACCCACATTATGCTGGAGAAAACGCTCAATTGGATAACCGGCTTATTAGTCTTAGTTACAATTCTATTTTTATTGCTGTGGCAAAGTGAACTCAATGAGCAGCAACAGTCTCAATTTCAAGGTAGGACAATGAGCGAAATCTACGGCTATGCATCTATCGATACTAGTTTGCTCGAGGAAAACCTAGTTAAACTTGAGGGAAAATGGACATCACAACAGACGACAATCGACACACTCAGTGAAAAATGTACGGAACTTGAGAAAAGTCTAAAAAATGGAAGAAAAAAGAAAAAACAATTAAACGACGAAATTCAGGTTCTAACAACAGAAATTGAGGAAATTAAGCAGCTGATTGATGCTGTTGCTAAAAAAAATCCCAATTTAGGGGAAAAAAATTAGGGGTGTAAGTATGGTTAGACTATTGGCATTCTTATCCATTATTTTCTACTTTTTCGCTGTCTTTTTTGGCATGATGTTTTATTTTGATAACTTTCAGATTGATGCAGTAATGTCAGCCGGAGAATTATACGGTTATTCTACTCTTCAGTTGGAAACTCCGCAAATGGCCAAGGAAATTCAGGCATTCTTGGAAAAAGAACGTGAGCTACAGGCGAAGATTGAAAATCTAAAAACAGAATTACAAGAAAAGGTGCAGGCAAAAGAATCGGCCATTGCTGATACAGAAAAAGCGAAAGCAGAATTACAAAAAATTCAAAAAGATTTGGCAAAATACAAGAAAGGCGAAGAATTGGCAGACTTATTGCTCAAGCTACCACCGATTAATGCGGCGGAGACTATTGCGACTTATAGTGACTTGGAGCTAAGATTTTTTGTAAAGTATGTTATGCCTCTGATGAAAGAAGATGCTATAAAAGAAAAATTATACAAAAAATTGTTGCAGGAAATTGGTCCCAAGAAGATCCTAGCCACAAAGATCAGTAAATTTACAATTCAAAAAGAAGAAAGGGCGAATAACTAATGTCTAGCTTATTTTTCACTGCCCCTTCTGCTACTTCAGAAGGTCTAGGTGCGAACATGGGTGTGCAGTCGGCAACGACTTCTACCAGTTCTTCACCCGATCAAGAGATTGGTGATTTCTCAGATATTTTATCTGTGGCTATGGACCAATCTCAATCGGCTGACAGCACCAGTCCCCCTATTGCTACACTAAGCGACTCGTTTCCGTCGACTACTGATCGCTTGTCGTCGGCCCCGATCAGCCTTGATTTTCAACCCTACGCCAATCAACTGTCTCTGTTACTGAACACTTCTACTGTTAGTCAAGATGCAGCCCAACTGCCAAAAATGACTGACTTTAGTCTCAGTAATCAATGGCAATTAGAACAACCGCTAGTATCGGATTTACCGATGGCGGAACAAATTTCAACGCTGGCGAATTGGCTTGAAAATTTTTCGGTTGGGAACAATCAGACGGGTCAATTATTGAACACAGATAAAGTGGGGCAAATTCTTCCGAAGATTGTGAAATCGATTCAGGCCAATTTGACAGACGTCGACTCAGCCCAGTTGAATATTCAAGTTACTGACCAACAATTGACATTGAAACTGAATCAAACGGAAATTCAGTTACCGTTGTCGATGTCTCAGGAACTCGATTTTGACCCTCAGTTGGTAACCCAACTATTGATCACCAATCCTAAAACATTATCAGAAAAAAACGGTTGGAATACAGAAGATTTTCTGACCGCTGCTCAGGTGGCCGAATCAGACCATTTCGACTCAACTGATAATGAAATAGAGCAGGTTGGCCAATTTGGACACCCTTCGCTGATGGTTTCACAGAATCTAGGTATAGCTAGCTCAATCAGAACTACTGCTGTTCCTAATAATGAATCGTCTTCACACAAACGAGCAGAAATATTTTCCACTCTTCCATCCACACAAATGGCTTTCCGCTTTGAATCAGGTAGGGTCTATCTCAGAACCGATCAAGCGGATTTGTCGACAATTCAGACGAAAGATGGCTGGAACCAATTGGGGTCGAGTCAACTAATGACGACTGAAGCTGAAATTAACGAGGTAGAAATAACTGCTACCACAGAGTCGATATTGATTGATAGAATCAATCAATTGAACAATGTTGAAACCAATTCGTTGTCCGAAAACGATGTGCAACAGGCAGCCAATCAAATTCAACGATTGGTAGCTGGTTTAGTCCAACACTCAGCGAGACAAATGCCAGCACAAACCTTGTTAGCTAGTACAGCACCAGAATCAGTGCCAACTAGCCAGCTAAATGTTGTGTTCGGCTTTGACTCGGACAAACTGACAATTGGAGTACCTGGCTCAGTAGCCCAGTTCTCTGTGCCTACAGCTACCGATTTGCCGATCACGCCTTTGACCGATTGGATCGAAAAAGTTTCCATAGAGTCAGAGGATCCGATAATCGAAAAGTCGAGGACTGTCAGTATTGCGTCGTCTCCAGCAATCAACTTCGGTCTCAATTTATCAACGTCAGAAATCGAAACTTTACCAATCAATTCGCCAACTGCGGACCAAATAGGCGCTACGCAACAAATGCTCGGACATTTGGCAGTGGCAATGGAACAGTCGATCAAACAGTCTTCGGATGGATTGTTGCAAGTTAGTGTTCCTAATGGAATTGAGCAGGTAGCGATGGGAGCCAGATTACAAGTAGAAGCCAACGATAGCTCAGTGCGTCTGACGTTTCAATCCCAAAATCCAACGGTTCTCACTTCTTTGCAAAGATCGTTGCAAGGTTCTTTACAAACTAGTTCTGTGCAACCATTTTCTTTGATAGGACAACAACAATCTGCCCAATCTAAATTTGCTAATTCAACTGGCTTAGAACCATCG
>CAYVHK010000267.1:0-4981 GCA_964451145.1 uncultured bacterium
GAGCCTGAGCAACGAATAAAAGTTTGTTACGATTGCTTAAGATCTACCATGGTGCCAGTCCAAACGCCTGAATGTCCAGTGTCTGATACCAGAATCGCGTCAGATGGAAGTAGATCAGTCAATTCTTTACATAAACGTTCAGGCAAAATGGGGATTATGTCCGAATTAACTTTATTTTGGACACTGGCCTTCCAACGAGTAACTAGCTTTTGCACTTGGCTAATCCATTGGGTTCTTCTGGGGCCTTCATCAGCAATTTCCACCATTCGACGGAGTGTATTACGCGCATCGCCTTGCAGACCAAGTTGAATTGGATAATTACGTCCCAACTCCTCTGGGTTGATATCGAGTTGGATAATCGGAGTACCCTGTGGAGGAATTTTATAACCATTTGTGACTTGGCCACCGGTATGACTACCGATAAAAAAAACTAAGTCGGCCTGGCACAGGATTTGGTTGGTACAAGGCCGTGAGTATGAACCGGGAGTACCGATCGCTAGTTGATGATCGTAAGGAAACATTGCTTTTGCGTTTAATGAGGTGGCAACAGGAATCGAAAATTTTTCGGCCAGTGCAATTAATTCAGCTCTAGCACCAGAAGCTGTAACACCACCACCAGCGACAATTACAGGCCTTTTGGCTTGGGCCAACAGATCAATAGCTTGGCTGACTTTCTCCACTTCTGCTTCCGGCCGAAATGGTGGGATTTTCGTAAATACGTCCTCAATTATTACCTCCAAATCGTCTTCTTCGTCAATAACTAATTGGCCAGCCAATCCTTCCAAATCAAGATGGACTGGACCTGGCGTACCAGAAACAGCTGAGCGAAATGCCTGACGTAAGTAAACTGGTAGTTGACTTGGATTGGTAACAAGAGCGCTGTATTTGGTAACAGCGGAAAATGGATTTACGTGGTTGACTTCTTGGTAAGCATGCCTCTGCTGATTGGATTGCGATTCTCGGCCGGTTATAGCTAATACAGGAGAACAGGCTAAGTATGCGTCTTGTAGACCGGCAGCTAAATTGACAGCACCCACCGACTGGGCCATACAAATTGAAGGCGCTTGCTTAACACGAGCATAAGCATCAGCCATATAAGCGGCCGATTTTTCGCCATGTGTCTGAATTCGGCGAATGCCTAATTTCTCCATTTCCATTAAAGCCCTAGGACCAATATAAGGCATAAAAAAAACATGAGTAATACCATAGCCGTGAATAGTACCTGCCAGAAATTTGGCACCAGTTATCATATATGTTTATCCTTTATGACTTTTTAAGTTAAGTCGAGTACGCTACGTGCCACCTTACCTTTTGCTAAAGCATCAAAGGCCGTATTAACCTCTTCTAGTGGGTAGGTGTGAGTGACAAGTTCATCTAGTTTCAATTTACCAGCTTTGTACAAATTCAGCAAACGTGGGAAATCAACACGAGGGCGACAAGAACCATAAAAAGAGCCAATAACGGTTTTTTCCCAAAACAGGATCCGAGCATCAAAGTCGACCGGTGTATCAGTGGGAGCATGTCCGACATAGACTGTTACACCTCGTTTACGTGTACATAAAATCGATTGCTTGAATGGATCACTAACCAAACCAATGGCCTCAAAGGCGTAGTGCACCCCTTGACCATGTGTTAAATCTTTGATGGCTTCGACTGGATCCTCCTGAGACGAATTGACCGTATGTGTTGCACCAAACTGTCGGCTCAAATCTAATTTATTGTTCAGCAAATCAACGGCAATAATCGGTTCTGCCCCAGCAATTTTCGCGCCTTGGATGACATTTAAGCCCACTCCGCCACAGCCGAAAACAGCCACAGATTTACCGGGTTGAACATTAGCAGTGTTAAGTGCAGCACCAACACCTGTCATTACTCCACAACCGACCAAGGCTGCTTGGGGTAATGGAATGTCTTTATCAATGGGAATAACTACGTCTTTTGGCACAATGGTTTCAGTACTAAAAGTACCAAGCCCATTGAATTTTTCCATTGTTTTATTACTATTGCGGAATTGCGGTAAACCACGCACATCTGGTGGTTCATCACACAAGTTAGGATATCCTACTTGGCACATTTCACACAAACCACAGTTACGTTTCCATGATAGTATTACATGATCTCCAACCTCAATACCACTGACAGCTGAACCTAAGGCCTCCACGATGCCTGCCCCCTCGTGTCCCAAGATTATTGGGACTGGAATGAACGGCCATTCGCCTTTGATAACATGCCAATCCGAGTGACAAACCCCACTAGCGATCAGTCGCACTCGAACTTGATCTGAATCAATGTTAGGTAGGGTAAATTCTTCGATTTCTAGTGGTTTATCAATATCGTATAGCACAGCGGCCTTCATCAGCTTTTTCCTTCCATTGATAGGTTTTTCATTTGTTGATTAAAGTAAATTATCTCGAACTGACAGAGGAGTAGCAGCCAATAAGCCAGCATCAATAGGCAGAATAACACCTGAAATCCAGCGTGCTTCTTCACTAGCTAAAAAAACTGCTGCCCAAGCAATGTCCCAAGCATTTCCTTCAGTTCCTAGCGGTCCCGCTTTTTGACGAAGTTCTCGTAATTCATCAGGGAAATGGGCTACGAAAGGTGCATAAATATGTCCAGGCGCGATACAGTTGACACGAATCTTATCTCGTCCATGATGAACAGCCATTAGTTTGGTTAGCGTAATCAATCCTCCTTTAGCTACCGAATAGGGAACGTTGGTTGATCCACCTGCTCTAATACCATCGATAGAAGACAGGTGAATAATAGAGCCTCCACCCCCTTCGGCCATTCTAGGAACAGCGTATTTGGAGGTTAATGCAGAACTTTTCAGGTTGACGTCCAATGCTCGATTCCACACCTGTTCTTCAATTTCGGTTACACTACCTGCGCCCTCGATTCCTACGTTATTAAAGAGAATATGCAATTCACCATATCGATCAAGACAAGTCTCGACCAGCCGTTGGCAGTCTGACTCCTTAGTGACATCTGCTTGACATATTGAGGCTTGCCCCCCTTCCGATTTGATAGTAGCTTGTGTTTGCATGGCTCTTTCCAATTCCAGATCAACTAATAATACTTTGGCTCCTTGTCTAGCAAATAAAGTCGCTGTGGCCTGTCCGGTACCATCCATCGGTCCTCTTGTACCAGCACCAGTCACGATGGCAACCCGTCCCTTTAACCTCTGGCTACTCATTATTCTTCGTCTTTTTCCTTTAAAATGACAAACTTGGTCCATAAAGTAAAAGCTGTCAAAGTGAGTTTAATCGATGTTCATAAACGAATTACTACTTCTAGTCCAATTTTGGTATTTGTGCCTATTAGCTCTTATTGATAATTAAGAAAAACGGTAATTCCCATCTCAATGTATTGCTCTTTCTCTTCTGACTGAAGACCTCGCATACAGACTGCCACACCAGTACCACTCAACTGTTCGGCTACATGCCGACCACAATCTTCGACCGTTTTGAGAAAGTGGTTGGGATAACTCTCCAAACTAAAACTTAAGTCTGCTGGACCAAACGAAACGCAATCAATACCTGATTTGGCTAATTTTTGGGCGTTAGTCACCGAGTTAATGGACTCAATTTGTATCCACAAAATCCCATTTTCTTTCCACCACTTGGCATATTCTAAACGATCCCGATAGTCTTCAGAAACCGGCCGAGATGGTCCTCCCCAACTACGTTTCCCAAATTGTGGATAGTAAAATGCATTGACCGAAGTATCGACGGTAGCTTCAAATTCTACTTGCGGGACTTCAATACCCGCTGGTCCCAAATCAAGCATGTTACCAATCAAGTAGGCTTGTTCTGTGTGTTTGATCCGAAATATCACTTCAGCTTGGTATTCATCGGTTAAACGACAAAAATGAAATAGCCGTTCTTCGTTGAATGGAGCATGTTGACTATCAGTAGCGATAAAGTCAAACCCACCTGTGTCTAAAATAAGTCGCATTTCGTCTGGTTTAGTAGTAATTGAGATATGACGACCGTTAAGAACTTCTCGATCTCTCATCCGTTGCTTTAAACTATTAGTTAGCATTGATTATTGGTTCCTTTCTGCTTTAATGGTGTTTTCATAATCAGTAACGTCAATTAAATTCTAAAGTTCCTGTTAATTGTTTTTCAGTTGGGTATAGGCTCGACCAACTCTTGCTACTTCAGCTTTGTCCCCAGCTGACATGATGCGAACCCCCTGCTTGATACTGTCAGCTACTTGATCAATTGTCGTTCCTTCTAAGAAGGCGATTCCCGCATCCTGGCATGCGGTAAACACACGGTTCCTAGCCGCGACTAATTCTGGCGGAAGTGGGTGAGGTAAATCGCGGTAACCGAAAGACATACTCATATCGCCTGGTCCCCATTCAGCGAAGGCAATACCAGCAACTTTCGTTGTCAATTCGGCATTTTGTAAAGCCCTCTTGTTTTCAATCTTTAGGCCAAGTAGTAATTCTCCATTTGGATTCAATGGCCAAGGGTCAGCCTTATCCAGATAGTCGGACACTGATAGACCCCAGATAGGTGCAGCTGAAGCTTGGCCCGCTGAACCACGTCGGCCTACTTGTAGACGGGAATTTACGCCTATTTTTTGAAACGGATAGCGACACACCTCAACGAATGCCTTGACTGCAGATGGGCTTTCAGCATGACATAATAGAGCCCCGTGCACTCCACGTGCCAAAACCTGTCGGAATTGCCAGGCATTAGCGTATATAACTTCGGCACTACTCCCATCAACTGGCATTTCCACAATAACGGCAGGGGTCAAATGTCCACTCTGCGTTGGCCCACCAGCTATCAGTCCTTTCATGAATTGATCAAGACCAACCAGATCAAATACTCCATGCTCCATGCCAATATTGATGTAATCAGCTGGCGTTTGCGCAAATGCTATACCGGCTAGAAAATTAATTAGCGTGGAATAACCAGCTCCATTTGGTCCAAGAAGCCCGAATACAGACCCGCGCCGTACTTTCAGA
>CAYVHK010000268.1:0-784 GCA_964451145.1 uncultured bacterium
GAGACTGCCGTCAACAGCTCATGGCAATCACCAGTCATCGCTTGGTGAATTGAGAAGAGACGGCGTTCAAAGGGTTGATCTGCAAACAGGTTTGTCAATCGGCCTTGATGATAGTAGGTGTTCGCCCAATCGTCAACTACGCCATTAAAATCAGCGTAAAGAATTTTCAATTCAGAAGGATTAAAAAAATGTTCCAGTACTAGAAAGCCATCCCGTTTATAAGAGTCATGCTGTTCTGACGTTAATATGGGTTTCATACTCCCTCCTCCAAACGTAATCAGGGATTACAATTTATTGCCGATATTTGGTAGTTATCGTAGTTTGATTTTCTCCGTTTTAAATCGGTTTGATCTGTTTTTGACCACAAACATTTTAGACTGTAAGTAGCGTATATTAGCTAAATATAGGGCCAATAACTAGGAAATTAGTGATACTTAAGTCAGTTAGCTCTCAAGATCTCCACTATCAATATTTGAGATATTTATCAGACTAAGCGTGTTGACCGATTAATCGGCACTAGAAATCGACTTTCTTCTATTTTCCCTTTTGCCTCGTCCCCATTGTCAGGCTACCTATCACATTTTTGTCATTTGACATCCGTTGTTTGAACTCAATCAAATTTTTGATTGGACTAGCAATTACAAACCCCCAGAAAAGAGCATAAGTTATGGATAACAGGATGACTGATATCGAAGAGTCAATTGCACTCGCATCTTCCATTTCGGCAAGTCTTGCAATGGTATGCAGAAAGCTTAACAACAAACAAAAAGCCATCGCATATTTT
>CAYVHK010000268.1:794-4935 GCA_964451145.1 uncultured bacterium
TTACGATGGAAGGAAGTGGGAAATGCGAAGGTAGAAAAACCCACAAAAAATTAGTCCCCAATATGTTTTTGTTAGTTGAAAAATTACGCAATCGTAATTGGGGAAATAACAAAATCTTATAGGTTAATTTCACACATACTTGAACAACAAGGTTACTTAAACGAAAAGAGCCCCCCACCCCTAAAATTATTAGGGATATAGCATTACAATAGGGGATTAAAATGGCAATGAAATTCTTATCTACCTTTAAAATTACCAAAGGATTTAACTCTTGGTTAAAAATGCACAAAGACATTGAACCCGATTTGAACGACTTAGGAATAAAAATTCTCTGGGCAGGAACAAATTCTGACGAAACTAAAGTATTTGATGTTACAGAAGTCAAAGATCCATCGAAATTTGAGGTGCTTACAAAACGTGAAGATATTACTCAAAAGAGAATTGATGCTGGTGTTGAACTAGAAAGTCAGGAAGTAATTGAGACAATAGCTAAAGATTATTGGGCAATAGATTAGCTCATTTGATCTTTTTGAATATATAAATGCTGAATTATGTCTAAAACAATATCTTTTGATTCATATCTTTCCACATTTGCGGGTTAAATTTCCTTAGGTATATAAAAACAGGTAGTAGGAAACATATACCTATGATTACTCTTATCATATACAGGATTTTTTGACGGGCATGGTATTTCAGTTTGGTAATATGTCGCAACCTCATCAAAAAGAAAGCGGAAATGTTGGCGATTCGGTTTGGTGTTTCGTTCGACCTTGGATCTTCATTCTATGATATTCATCGATAAAATCAACTAGATTTTGTGCAGCTTCCTCAAAAACGATTCGCCCTTTTTCGACCGTGGCTTTTTCAGCTTCTCCCATTACCCCAGTATCTGAATACTGACTAGTCCATTCGATTAAGCCCATAGCTCCTTTGGCAAATAGGTCAGTCCACACAAATTTGGAGTCCAGTTGATTAGTTTTGGCAATTTCGCTCTTAATTTTGTCCTGCCGCACACTGTCCGGCGACAGATAAAGTAGTAGCGAGGTTTCCAACTCACCAGCATGTGAGCACCCGCCTGGAAAGACGCTTTCTCTCCACTGATTCTCAAAATCAGGGTTGACGCGGAGCAAATCCCACCAACTACAAAAAACACAACTGGCATCGGTTTCGATAATCGTCCGGCGTGCCACCATATCAACCAAATTATGGTTGGAACCGTGGCCATTTACAATGATCATTTTCTTGAATCCGTGGTAAGCCAAGCTCTTGCAGATGTCCAAAACATAATTGATAAAGTGCTGGTAATCGATGTTGATTGAACCTGGAAAATCCATTACATGGTGAACATATCCATAACTGACAGCCGGTAGTACTAAACTCAATTCAGGTCGTCGTCTCGCTGCTTCGGTGGCAATAGCCGAGGCACAGAGGTGGTCAACCTTTAATGGAAGATGATGACCATGTTGCTCAACCGAACCTGTTGGAATAATCGGGATTTTGCCCATTTCTGCGGCTTGATTAACTTCCGGCCAAGTTAGTTCATCGAATTGATATATTTCTTTTACATTTACCATCAAGGAACTCCATAAGATTTCTAGATTAAGTCATTTGAAAATGGTCCACTGATACTACTTTTGAACTACTGCATTAACACTAAAAACCATGAAATACAGCTTTAAACTAGACAATAGTTGATAAGACTAAAATTCTTATTGACTACCAGTTGGGCTATCGATAAACTGATCAGCATCTTTTGTTTGGTTGTCAACTGATTATCTTGGGATGAAAAAGTTCATTTGTCCTCCAATACACAAACGCTTGCACCTAAATCGATCGTCCCGGTCTTTGATCACTCATCTATCTTCTTCCAAACCGAGACATGTGAATCACTTTCATCTTTGAAGGGTTGATACGTCCAGTCAGCCCACCGTTCATGTAAGTCTATATTTGCAAGACGTGCCATCAGATCAAGTTCTGAGGGCCATACATATCGGAATGGTATCGAGGAGGTGCGCAGGTTGCCAGAGGCTGTCCAATAATGATGGGAATATAGGATTTGACCCGTATAATCTGTATACTCATCAAAGCCAAAATGAGACTGGCTTATGTCGAATGCTCGCACTCTCTCACCCGGAGGCAAGCGGCGAAGGTTAGGAACTCCCACTTCGATCAAAAAATACCCACCTGGTTCTAAATGAGCTGCTGCGTTTTCAAAGCATGCTACCTGATCATCTTGTGTAGTTAAGTTCATGATTGTATTAAACACAAGATAAACCAGACGAAAGTTGCCGCTGACCCGTTTGTTAGCAAAGTCGCCCAACGTAACTCCTATTCGTTCAGCTCCTGTCTTGTTTTGAAGTTGATTCAGCATAGGCTCAGAATTGTCAATTCCGTGAACTGGAATCCCTCTTTGACTAAGCGGCAGTGCGACACGACCTGTACCAATTCCAAATTCAAGCGCCATGCCGTTACCAGCTAATGATTCGAGAAAATCCACTGTTGAATTCAGTACTTCAGGATCGTACATCGAGGCAATATCATTATCGTAATTCAAAGCAATTTTTTCATCAAACATCATCTTTTTGACTGTCATGTTTTATTTTTTATCATCTGTCTGGAGTAATAAAGCATTTTTTGCCTTCATGGGCACCTAACTGTTCAATTATTATTTCTATAATGTTCACTTTATTGTTTTCTGTGTATCTGTTCTTCAGGCGGATAGGATTTGAAATTAGAAAATTGGCACTCATAATGTCAAAACGGAGCATAAATTAACGATTTATCTATCGTGTAAAGTTAAAGGGTATATCAGGTGAAATAAGTGCCATATGGTCGAGATAAGTATTCAGATCAATGTTTGATCCACAAACAATAACCCCTATTTTTTTGTTTTGAAGTTTTTCTTTCAGAGGATTTAAGACTGCGGCTAAAGCTGTTGCACCAGCTGGTTCAATTACTAACTGTAAGTCGGATAACAGTAGAGACATTGCCTCAATTATTTCTACATCACTGACCAGAGAAATTTGATCTAGATACTTTCGACAGAGGTCGAAGCTGTAAGGTAGGGCGTAAGGGGCACCGAGGCTATCTGCAATGGTGTTGATTTCATCTACAGCCTCTGGTTGCCCACTACTAAAACTTTTTCGCATGGTATCAGCCCCCTCCGGTTCTATGCCATAGACCTTGCAGTTCGGTATGATTGTTTTAACAGCCATCGATACGCCGGAAGCCAACCCACCGCCACCAATTGCGACCACAACGGCTTCCAAATCATTTACCTGTTCTACAAATTCAAGTCCCAAAGTTGCAGTTCCAATGGACACGTTTCGTCCATCGAACGGATGAAGAAAGGTATAACCATCAGATTGGAGTTGCTTGACAGTCTCGAAAGCTATATGGACATCGCTGGCAAACACAATTTCTCCACCGTATCGACGACACTTGGCTATTCGCATCGGATTAGCACCTTCAATCATCACGACTTTTGCAGTTGTTCCCATCATTTGGGCTGCAAAGGCGGTAGCAATAGCATGATTACCGGCACTGACAGCGGTAAATCCATTCCGAATTTGTTCTGGGTTACAATTAAGCGCCGAATTAATAGCACCACGTGCTTTGAAAGTGCCAGTCCGCTGAAATAATTCCAACTTGAGAAAGACCTCAGCCTGATCGCCCAATAGACTTTTAATCACAGGGCTATAGAGACGTTGAGTTGGCGTTTGGACAACGTAATTTTTGATTTTAACCTGCGCAGCCTTGACATCGCTTAAGGTAAAGGGCGTATTACTATCTAACATGTCAGATCGAAATTATTAAATTTTGGGACAACTTCTTGGCCTTATTGAATTTGAACACTGGAAAATGTCACGACTGAGGAATAGTTTTGCTTATTGTTCTCCTTTTGTCCTATCCCTAGGATAAGAAGTTGAAACATTATCTAATTGTTCATAAGTTATGAATTTGCGTAAATCTCCTTCCATAAACTAGCCTTGGACAGGCAATCAATTCACATTAAAAAATCATAGAATTGAAACACAGTAATAGTATTTTTTCGTCTGTCTCACCCTATAAAAATATCACAATCCTTCATACTTTTAAACACTAATATACGAATGAAATCAAAGGGTAATAATGTTATTCA
>CAYVHK010000269.1:0-4934 GCA_964451145.1 uncultured bacterium
TGTAGGGACTGGCTTCGAATATCTTGAAATCCTTGGTCCTAACATGTCCAATTTGCCAAATCTTTCCATTATATCCCCCATAGAAGATGTGAAAGTATGCCGGACCTTTTAGAATCTCAGCTTCACGAACACCGTATTTATCCCAACTCGATCCAGATCCCTTAAAAATAGGATTAGATAGATTTTTTGTCACCTTGGCCGGATCTCTTATTGGTGCTGTTGCATGGCAAATTGTTGGGTCGTTATATGGACTATTCGGATCACCCGTTCCTCTGGCTTCTCCTGTATAGATAATATGTATTGTATCCCCTTCAACAGCGCACGATGGGTGGGATGATCCCTCTTCTTCATAGTCAAATTCTGCAGGAATAACAGGTTCATTAGTTATACGTTTCCAGGTGCCAAAATCTCGCTCCATCACCATCAGGCCTGTTTGTTTTGGAACCATTTTACGTTTACCAAGATAGTACATGTAATACTTTCCATCAAAGGGATTTAGAAAAGGAAACGGATACTCAATGGTATGATCATCGAATGATCCATCCCTAGTAGGAACCATAATCGGATTACGAGCATCATGTTCAATAGTCCCAGGATCATCTACAAGTGCTGAGCTATGCATCAAATTCCAAGTGGAATCTTGGTTTTTAATAGACCAAATGTAATGTATCCTATTATCGGCCACAATGGCGTGAGCTGCAGCTGCCCATTCATTAGGATCGCAGGTCAATAATGGACTGGCATTTGGTACGCGCTCAAAATTAGCAAAGGCTTCAAAAGGAATTTCAGTGCAGGTTTGATTAAGCATTATGGTTACCTCAAAGTTTGTTATTGTCCACTACCATCAGAGGTCTTGCAAGTATTCAACAATCCCCTCATTCTATTTTTGGGTTTTTCTCCGTAATTTAAATAACTGGTTTCTCAGTTTTTCCGTAATTAACCACCACCTCGAACAATTGGTCATCATCAAGTGTGGAGTGGTTATAACTTAAACTGTCAAAGGTTCTAGTAATCGAAACCAATGGCATATTCAGTTTCTCCATCATTTGTATGATGAGTCTCTGTTCGAACCGACTAACCTGACCGATACTGAAAAAGAATTTAGGTTCGACAATAATGCAATTAACTCCCATTTCGACACCTTTAGAAAATGCCAACCGATATTCATATCTCCGAAATGCCCAATTACCATCTCTTGATCTCCAATCATAGAACTATTTGCCTAGGACCTCGATTTGGTGCTGGTTAATGAAGTATTGGATAGGATCGGGGTTGTGGTCGTCGGGGTTTCCTCGGACTAGTACAATTGCTTTTTTATCGACTAGATCTTGATCCATTATTGTTTAATCCTTTTTAGGATGTGAAAAACGTATTCAACGGATCCCAATTTTTCATTTTTAAATGTTTCATGTAAAATCCAACCTTGTTCTGCATATTTATTTAATCTTTCCGTTATCTCACCACTAGAGTGAAAAACACTTTTATATTCATACTCTACTAACTCAATTTGATGACTACCCGCACGAGCATCAGAAACCAAAACAGAGTTCAATATCATTCCAGAAATAACTAAAAATCCACCAATAACCAAGAATAAAAAATCACGAACTTTCATATCTTACTCCTTATTGTTTGACGATATCATTGATCAATTGTACGTTGTTAGATTTCAATTTTATTGATGTATGTATTCTGACAACTAACAACACCAGCCTTGATAGAAGTTATTTTACCCGTATCCTCATCAAATCTGGATGATAAACCAGTTACCGTCTCACGTCCTTTTGTATCTATTCGGAGTGTTAGGCCACCAGTGGTTCCAATTCCCATCTTCTCACAGTGAACACCCCACCTGCAACATCATAAACCGGTTCTAATTTACCGTTTATATATTTTCTTTCACCTTTTGACTGCGATCTTCTGCTCAAAAAGAAAAATAAACAAACCAAAATCAACTTCCACATATTGGGCTAACCTATTATTTTGAGACTACAAATCATCCGATCAATTCATCATAGACATTCCAAAACTCATTAAACACAGCTGTTTCACAGTATCACTGATCGATTGTGCACTATACGGTTTCTCCGTTCGTTAACGTAACCCAATTCTAATAGATGTTAGGAGATCTGACTCAGACTCATCCGTCTTTTGGTTTTCCAATTCCTTCTGCGTAATCTCTTTACCAACCGAACCAGTTAAAGTTGTAATTCCTTGTTCGATTTCTCACCTTCAAATTCCCCTTCATCCTTCAGGGTAATATCGTTACGTTCTTTTTTGTGTTTCTTCTTCCGTTTCCTACTGACCGATAAATTAAAAATAATTTCTTCCCTTTGGTATTCTGAGATTGGAGATAGTATTTATCGGTTGGGTTTAGAGGTCCGGTTATCTTCAAAACCACCATCGATTACCGAAATTAGAGTAAAACCATCTACCTTTAACCTGCGACACCCACTTTCTAACTCAAAACTGTTTCTACTTAACCGAGAGATACTTTCAAAAACAATGATCTGAATATCGTATTCCAAACAGTAAAGGTACATATTTTTTATCCCTTTTGGTTTACTTATGTTATCTAGTTTCAGTTTAAATTTCTTTTAATCGGGGTCTTTACAACTTGATTCATACTTGATAGAATCAAAAAAGATTCAGAAATAACCATAGTGGAATATACCGATTTAAATGAAGCTTTAGCTACCCCTTTAGATGTTACAAAAATTAACTTGAGAGAAAAATCACTAATGATTTCTACCGCCGAACTTCAGCAATTGACCAATCTGAAACAAATCAACTTTAGTGAAAATATAAATTTAAATTAGGCAAATACCTTCAACATGCAAGCACTTCCAGTCAACCTGGCGGCCGTCAGCATAAGTAATAACAATCTGACTGAACTCCAGATGGATGATAATAATCGCTTGAACTGGGTTTGTAACAGATGCAATTAAATAAAAACTCGATTTTAGAAGTTAGCCGACGTTTTTTCTTTGGTTTGGTATTACCCGTTTTACAGAGCGAGTTTCCGGCAATAAACAGCCAGTCTGCTTGTGGCTTTTTTGGTTATGGATCTGAGTGTTTGGGAATGGATGACGGCTATTCACAAGACCACCATTTTGGGCTACGAGTGAATATGTTGTTGCCCGAGCCTCTAATTGGTCAAACAGATCCACTTCTAAAAAATTTATCAGAAAAACTCCCCCGTTCTTTCGAAGGGATCTCGCTTCGAATCGGTCATGTGCAAGGTATCGGAGTTGCCCCTGAAAGTCTGGAAGGTTTTTTAACCAGAACAATTGGTATTACTCATAAGCCAAAAACTTGGGCTGATTGGTTAAAAATACCTGAAGAAGACATTACGCATGTCATTAATGGGCAAGTTTGGCATGATCCAACTCAGCGTTTTTCGACAATCAGGTCAACTCTGAAAAAGTATTATCCAGACGCTGTCTGGAAAAGGCGAATGGCTCATTGGTGCCGTTACTTTTCGGGGATGGGATTATATGCACTTAAGCGAGCTGTTTTGCGTAAAAATTGGGCTTATGCTACCACTGCTTTTGGGCGAACAATCAAATGGGCAATGGAATTGGCCTTTCTCTTAAATCGAACTTATTTTCCGTATGATAAGTGGTTACACCCATTTTTTGAGAAACTACCCCTATTAGCTCCTGAGATGAAACCACTCCTAGATGAAGCGGTTTCCAATCAATCTGATTGGAAAAAGCGTATCGAAATCTTTGAGCGAGTTTCAGATTTACTGGATCAACAGATGGTTGAGCTGAAAATTGTTCCTCCCCATCCAACCTTCCTTGGTTCAGTAACCTCTGGTTATCGCTTACTAGAACACAACTATGCCGCTATCATGCAATCACTTCCAACTGAGATCGTGCCATTGGTGCCATTATGGGATCAAGTTTATTTGGAGTCCTTTCACAGCCAATATGTTTCCCAACTTCCCCTCAAAGATTGGGATCGAATTTTGAACTTGACCGTTAATCAAAGCAATTATACAAAGCCAAGCGAATCTTAGAACCTGTTTATGTTGGAATAAAGACATGTTATAGGCCAAAACGACTAGGCTAGTGGCATGAGAGTTAAATCTGACATACAACCTAAGAATTATCTACCCAATCAGCAAAAATTACCTTCTGTTACTTAGTAGTATCATAGGAAAAACAATGCCAAAATAATCTTAAAAAGAGTGATAAGGTTCAGTTTAATTTTAATTTGTAAAAACAAAAAACAGTTGAAAAATGGAAAACTGACGGCCGAATTGAGTGTAAACGGTGTCCAGATTAGGATGTTTATTAGCTTTTGGAAATCGTTGACGAGATCTCCTTGGTAGCCAACCGATTATAACCGCAGTCCTATTTCCTTCTTTTTTTCGCTGGATTGATACATTGCTTCAGTAATGCGAGCAACAGTTAGACCAATCGCGCCGGTATCGATCATCTCAATGCGATTCAAAACACCCCAAACGAAGTGTTTCTGTGAGTCCTCATATCCTTCAATATCATACCCGAGAGATTGAATACGTCTTTCATAAGCATCGATATTGAAGTTTGTGTCGGCATCCATACCATACATATTTGTGTAGAAGGTAAATGGATCTAGCCTTAACCCTCCTCTCGACCCCATAATACGATCACCCTCGCCACCATCGATGTGGGCAGCCCACGCCTCTTCCACAAACAGTGTGATGTTGCCTTTAAATCGCACAAATCCTGTGCCTAACTCCTCTACATCATAACCGCTCTCCTGCCGGCGTTTCTCGTCCATGTCAAGTTCTTGGAACGTTGAAGCCGTTACGGTTTCAAGCTCTGGGTTATCCAAGAGATAGACCATCCGTGCCAGGTGATAAACTGCCATATCTACCAGCGTTCCGCCTCCAGATTTCTCCTTTTGCACAAAGTGTGGGGTGGCGTAACCATCTACATATA
>CAYVHK010000270.1:0-4928 GCA_964451145.1 uncultured bacterium
ATGGGCGGTCGCCAAGTGGTTAAGGCACCGGGTTTTGGGTCCGGCATACGTAGGTTCGAATCCTACCCGCCCAGTGTAGTTTAGATTCTCAATAAGCCGTAGCAAATGCTACGGCTTGTTTTTTGAAAAATCACTCTTAAAGTGGATCACGATACGACTTAGAGGTGTTAATTTATGCAACAGGCTCGTTTAGATGCGCAAGTGCGTAATAAATCAGGAAAAGGAGTAGCACGTTCGCTGAGGCGAGATGGCAAAGTCCCAGCTGTTTTGTATGGTCGTGAAAAAGGTACGCTCTCTTTACAAATCGACGATCGAACATTCC
Source organism: uncultured bacterium (assembly GCA_964451145.1). Classification (GTDB taxonomy): domain Bacteria; phylum Poribacteria; class WGA-4E; order WGA-4E; family UBA9662; genus TMED15. The sequence goes on from CAYVHK010000270.1 coordinate 323, forward strand.
AAACACTACTTAGAAATTACGGTTCTAATGTCTTAATCAATCTAGCTTTACCAGGTAATGACTCAGAGACAGTCATTATAAAAAGCTTACAACGTCACCCCGTCAAACGTAATGTTCTGCATGCTGATTTTCAGAGGATTTCACTAAAAGAAAAAATCACAACTTCGGTTGCTATTAAAGCAGTTGGTACACCGATAGGGGTTCGTGATGGCGGTGTTTTAACACTATCTCGCCGCCAAATCACTATTATTTGTTTGCCACTCGACACACCAAATTCTTTACAAATCAATGTAGAAGGACTTAATATTGGAGATAGTTTCCGAGTTTCAGACCTTGAGTTTGACAATGAGAAATTGGAAATTTTGGAGAGCTCAATAACTCAAATTGCTTCAGTCATCGAACCAAAGATCGTACTTGAAACGATTGTCGCAGAAGACGAAATTGAAGACGAAATTGAAGGCGAAGAAGGTGTCGAAGGTGAAGAAACTTCTGAGGACACTGAAGACACCGAAGAGGCAAGCGAATAGTAACACTTTCCGACTGGTACTATTTTGCGAATCGAATTGGCTTAACAGGACTACTCTTGCCGTCTGTCTGGCCCTATTTTTAACGCTTCAAGGTCAAGCAGACTTTGTCCGATTTGTCGATTCTAATGGTGCATTAATCTCAACTGTAGATATTGCTCGTCGGGACAGTGATATCTACCTTCCTATTTTAGCTCTTCAAGCTGCTTTTGATTCCAATTTAACTTATAAATATAATGCACTGACTCGACGGTTGTCCATGAATCTGAAGGGTCAGGAGATTCAGTTAAGTATTGGTTCGTCCCTAGCAACAGTTCAGCCATCAAAAATTGAGGTCATATTAAAAGCTAAAGTTAAACTGATTGAAGGCCTTCCACATCTTCCACTTTCTTTTTTTACACAATTTATCCCACAGGTTTTTGAATACCAGGTGGTTTTTAATCAGTCTTTATCTGAGATTTTGATTACGGAACAACGATATTTTCAGCATCAATATAAAAAACAGAAAGGGGTAGTGATAATTGATCCAGGCCATGGCGGTGATGATATTGGTTGCGAAAGTTTGAATGGCATTCGAGAAAAAAACGTTGTTCTTGATTTAGCTAAACGGATTCAGAAAATTTGCCAAACTAAAAAAATTACGATACTGCTGACTCGAAACGATGATAACAACTACCGTCCTAGTCAACGCATTCAAATTACAAATCAACAAGCTGGTCTTCTATTCCTAAGTTTGCATTGCAATTCTACTTTTTCTGATAAAGTTTCTGGTATGGAGATTTGGATTAACAATCAAAATGGGCAGATGCAGGTTAGTAAAAATCCGGATAAAAACGTAAATGTTTTTCGGCCACTTTTGCAAGACGATCATTTGGATCAAAGCCGTCAGTTCGCAAAAATTGTACAAACTCAATTAACTAATCAATCTAGTGAACCCATCCAAATTCGTGAGAATCCTTTAGCTATTTTATCGAGTGTTTACATGCCAGCTCTGCGACTAGAGTTGGGTTACCTTTCTAACCAAGATGATGAAGCGAAACTACAGAGTGAAACCATACGGCAACAAATTGCAGTTTCAATATCAGAAGCTATTATTAAGTTTTTGATGCGTAATGAAAACAAATAACCTGCAGACTTCGTAGATGTCCTAACCAATGCGTTTTTTTTTAATAATTTCTGTTTGGGGTGGAATTGTTTTCTGTCTACTAGTCGGATTAATTTGGTGGTTATGGCCTAGTTCAAACCAACCAATGGCTTATTCTGCGTTGGGCCAATCAGAACTAGTTAACATCAACAAAAATCCTGAATCAACTTCTGAAATGAAGCAAATCGGTTTATTTTCATTAGATAATAGTAATAGTCATCTGGTTCGTCGGACTTCGACCATTGACATAGCAAACGATTTGAATCTTGCTTTAGAACAAGTATTAGTAAGTTTGTTGTCTTTGCCTGATAGGACATCATCCATTCCGTTTGGTACTTATCTCAACCAAGTTTACATTGATCAACATTCAATCGCTTACCTTGACTTTTCTAATCATTTGAATAAAAACCACATTGGCGGTTCAAATGCAGAATACCTTACTCTAAAAGCTATCTTGGAAACAATTTATGTCAATTTCCCTGATAAAATAAAACAGGTTCAAATCCTGATTGACGGACGTGAAATTGAAAGTATCGCTGGTCATTTTGATACTTCTCAACCACTGAATGTGCAGGTCACAGACTATGTCTTCCAGTAACTTGATTATTGGATTGGGTAACCCAGGACAGAAATATCATTACACTAGACACAATATTGGTTTTCGAATTATCGATTATTTCCTCCGACGATACCCTGAACTGCGGGCTCAACATCTCTGTCAGGCGATTGTTTGGCAAAAAGAATTTCATCAAAAATCAGTTATCATTGCAAAGCCACTGACTTTTATGAATCAGAGTGGTCTCGCAGTAGCTCAGTTGGCCAATCGGTTTAATGTTGCTCCTAATCAGATTCTAATTGTGTACGATGACTTGAATTTAACTTTTGGTAGTTTACGATTTCGCCGATCGGGTAGTGCTGGTGGGCAAAATGGCATGCAGTCAATTATCGATCATTTACGAACAAAAGAATTTCCGAGACTCAGAATTGGAATCGGCCCTTCTCAAACAGAATCGTTTATAGATCATGTTCTTGGCACATTTTCGCTTGAAGAGACTTCACAACTCGATGTACTTATGGACCGTGCGACCGATGCTGTTGAGTCTTATTTGCAACATGGTGCTTCAGCCACTATGAATGTGTTTAACGCTAAAATTGCCAAATCGTAGACCTATTTTTTAGATTGTGAGTCAACAATATACCACGTTTCAGCGTCAAAGGGATGTTGTCAGGATTTTTACTTATCGATGATGTAAGATTAAAAAGTAGGAGAATATATGAAAAAAGTTTATTTTATCTTTCCATTATTATTTGCTTTGTTGTTATTCTTACCAAATTTGGTATCTGCTCAAGCTATTATTTCTGTAGCACCAACCAAAGATAATTTGCCAGATATTGGTAATATATTATCTGTAAACATCAATATTTCTGGCGGTAAAGGTGTTGCTGGCTTTCAGTTTGAATTAACCTATGATAAAGCTGTTTTGGAATTTACTGAAGCTAAATTGGGAAAATTCTTGCCGGCTGGCGCATTTGCAGTACCGCCTAGGGTTGGAGATGGAACGATTTTGTATGGGGCAACTGCCATTGGAGCAACTGCAGTTGGTGAGGATGGTACACTGTCAACATTTACATTCAAAGTTTTATCCCAGAAAGAGTCGGAGATTAGTTTTATTTCAACAAAGCTTTCTGACGCGGTAGCAAACGAGATAAAATCTGACGCTGAAAATTCTACTATCAAAGCTGGAGTTGGAGAAGAGAAATTAGGTGAAAAAGATGAACTGGAAGAAAACAAAGATGGTGAAAATGAAAAGGAAGAACCTATAGAGGTTGGACCGAGCGCTATGCTTTCGGTTAATCCAGCTGAAGCAATATCACCCTCCATTGGAAAAATCTTGAGTTTTGATGTTAACATCGCCAACGGTGAAAATGTGGCGGGCTTCGAATTTAACTTGGCTTACGATAAAACGGCTTTAGAATTTTCTGAAATTAAGTTAGGGGACTATCTACCACCTGGAGCATTTTCGGTACCGGTAAAAGCTGAAGGTGGCTTGGTACGTTACGGAGCTACTGCTATTGGAGCTAAATCAGTCAAACGCAATGGAATATTAGCAAGCTTAAGCTTCAAAATTATCGCAGTGAAAGCATCAGCAGTCGAATTGATATCGGCAAGATTGGCAAATCCAAACGCAAAAGAGATCACCTCGAGTACTGTGAATGCCAAAATCATTGTGAAAGAGGCCGAGCCTGTGATTACGGAGCGCCAATCAGGTGGTCAATCACTTAATTTGCAAGCTACTATTGCTGAAGAAGGAAAACCTGTTAACTTACAAACTGCAATTTCTGAATACAAGAGTGGTAAAGTTGTTGCTAAGGGAACTTTTATCGAATATCAAGTCAAGTTTAGTCAGGATAGTACCATCAAAACTGGTGGGATCTACATTCATACCGATCAAGGCAATATTCTGGGCCCAGATGGACTACAAGCCATGCGACTGGTAGAAGATAAAGAAAACAACAAATGGGCACACACTCGTATTTCGCTGGATCCAATTGCAGGTGAAAAAATTGTAGCAATTACGGCAGGCACAAAAATTGATTCAGCTCCTAAAGGTTTGTTTAGTATGTCAGTTGATAATATTCAGTTGACGGATGGGGACAAAATCGTTGAATCAATTTGGTTATCTAAAGATGAATCCGGAGATGAGGAACAACTCAAATCCTACGGCAACCAAGTAGGTGTAGAACAAGTAAAAGTGGGTGTAGCGGAAGAGAAAGTTGCTGTTGAACCTAAGGACAAAATACTCACCAGTTGGGGACACATAAAATCCAATAAGTAGCCAACTTTTTCAAGATTGAATTAATCCTATGCAATCAACCTCTCCTCTGACCAAAGAATAGCCCAAGGTCGAAGGCGGGGTTGATTTTATTGAAACGGACT
>CAYVHK010000271.1:0-4925 GCA_964451145.1 uncultured bacterium
AAGATACACCACCACCATCCATCGTGCCGGCGGCGGTGAACGTTACTGTATAGTCCTGCTTCTGAGCAGCACCTGTGACCGCTGGCGAAACAGCAGCCGAACCAGTTCCAGCCAATGCGTTGATCACAGTAACAGGAACACTGCCAACATCCGTCCAATTATCAGCAGAAGTTAGCCGAGTTTGGACTACAAACTTAGGCCGCGTATCCGTAGCGTCAGTTTCCGGAGCAGCCACTGCAGTCGTTTGAGCTACACCATTCTCGTAGTGCAATTGAATGGCCTCGCCACCCGCTCGGGTTACAATGTTGTAGTAAGCTTTATTACCGCTGATCACTGGATAACTCAAGCTATTAGCTGGTGTAGCTGAAATGTATCCGGCTCCGTCACTTGCTCCTCCAGAAGGTGCAGACCACCCGTCTGGAACTACCAGCTGAATTTGCTGTCCATCCATTTTACCAGCTGCGGTGAGGGTGAAAGTAATATCATTATCAATACTGGTAGCCTTGGCTGTAACTACACCACCTGCGGCTGAAGCATCACCCGCTGCGGACACAGTAAGAGATCCTGTTCCAGCTACGGCAGCGCCAGTCCTAATATCGAATTTACCTTCGGTAGCATCTTCTGCACCTGTTCCATCACCATCCGCGTTTAGGTTTACTAAACCTGTATTACCAGATTTCAAGGTAAAACTGTAAGGGGTAGCATCTTCCGCCAAACACGCTGTCGGTGCTGTAGCTCTAGCATAAGTTAGTGTAACACTACTACCGGCCGTCAAAACTGGGTCGTTCCCACTACTATCCAAATCAGCTCCCAACACTAAGGCGACTTTATGACCGGAAACGGTCAAAGTCCTACCTTCTGTATCGGGGTCGCTAACTGTTACCTGACCCTTCACATCATCACCTGCAGCCGTCGTAGGTGCGGTATACGCGTCTGGAATAGTTAGCGTCAGCTTGTTAGCTGCAGCATCACCATCCAAATCGGATTTAGCTGTGTAGGTAAAGGTGTAAGTCTGTCCCGTTGCACCACCAGCCACCGTGGCCGGCAAATCGGTACTAGTCGATCCTGTACCAATCGTGCCGTAGCCTGTACGCACTATCACCTGAGAATCGGTGGTATAGAAACCGGAAACGGCGATACGGTTTCTGTTTAACAACTGAGCACTGCCATCAGTCCCCGACTTCTGGCGGACCAAGAAGTTGTGATCACCCTTGGAATTTGGCACCGTAGTTTTATATTGAACCAAAATGGCTTGACAGTTGTTTGTAGTTACACCATCAGCTGACAACGTCGGAATAGTAACCAGAATCTGTCCGGACGGGAATGACAAGGTTGGCCGATCCGCCTCCGCCAGAGTAGCGGTAATATCAGTTCCAGTTGTACCTTCAACGCCTAGGGTGTTTAATACTGAAACGGAGACTTCACCGTCAGTGTCTAGCACACCGTCAAGTGCCGTAGGTGTCGTAAAACCAGAAGATGGCAACACAATTTGTAACTGTCCACCTTCTACGTACTCATAAGATAGAGCTTCAGAATCAACTAGATTATAACGGAACGAAATGGTAGTCGATGTGCCAGCGACTATCGCATCAGCCACCACCTCATTAGCGGGATCATCCTGTAAAGTATCCAAGAAACCACTACTAACTTTACCTAATCCATCAGTACTAAGAACCGATAGCGTCGGTGAGCCAGCCTCCAGATTTTGATTGCCAGTCCAACCACTAGCCGGCCCCGTAGCCGAACCAGAAGAAGAAACGGTAAACGTCGATTTTCCGGCAGCCGCGGTAGTCGTATTCCCTACATTGTAAGATGTTCGCAAGTAGTAGATGTCAACTGACTGGCCTTCTGTCAACGTTAGGTTTTGTACAATTATAGACGAGCCATTTACGGAAACGTCACCTGTGCTAGCTGAAGATTCTCCAACTGGATCGGTTACCGGGTCAGTCTCTACTGCCGGTGCAGTCCAACCGGGGTTTGTGCCATTAGTAACTGGCACCTCAACCCTAATGGAACCTACCTTGCTAGCAGCGGTGAAACGGAAAGTTAAGCTGGTGGCACCAAAGCCTTTGCGATATACGCTTTGCCCCACAACTTGAGCTGAACCTTTACCATCAACTGACTCTACATCTAGTTTTAGTTTTAAACCGGCGTCACTCAATTTATTGCTAATCGTGTCGTCGCCCAACCCATTTTTGAACAGTTGAGTTGTATCAAATCTGGTCTTGACCAGAAACTCATTATCGGCTACGACAGAAGTAAGGTTAGCGTCATCAACCCTATAAGTTAGGGAGATTGTCTGACCTTTAGCCATAGTGGTCACTGGTACAACAGCAGATTGTGGCCTCAATGCAGGGAACTCCAAGGCACCTACAGTCACACCGCTGCTGGTGGATATCGAAACATAACCACCTGCAGTGGAATCGGTGTTTTGAGGCGAGGTCCAAGTATTCGGAACAGTATACTCAACTTGACCACCACTGGTAGTACCCACCGCTTCAAAAGTCAAGACTAACGTCTGATTAGTGTTACCGGAGTTAATGGTTCGCTTGAGGCGATTGTACTTAGCGGAAAGAACTTCACCTTTAATATCATTACCGTCGACATCTTCGTCGTCGCCTTCTTTATCCTCAACCAGATTATTGGCTATATAAGCAATACCATTACCGGCTAAAACAGGACCCACAGTTACTGTTGGCTGACTAGCTATTGGTTGCAAACTTCGACCACCATCATCTGCATGATCCCAACCACGAGACTTAGCACTGAAGGTATAGGTCCCAGCAACAACCGGAGCCAGCGCATTTGAGTAATTAATTACGGTGGTTTGATCGGCCGCCAGATCCAACCCTGTCACGGTAACTGTTCGAGCATCCGTGTCGACTGCTAACGTCCCAGCACCAACTACAGCAACTTCGCCGGCGTTGCCAACGTTAGTTTGTACTGGTGCCGACCAATCAGCAGGTATAGTGAATTGAATAGAGCCATTTGACATGGCTGCTAACGCTGTGTACGTGAAGGAATAGCTTTCAGTTTCTAAGGCGGCCGTGGTCTGATTAGCTTCGGCCAAGACCAAGGTTCCAGAACCATCAGCTACCGCAGCGGTGGAAATAGCGGTAGGCAGTACATAAGTAGTTCCTTCAACTACATCAGTAGTGTCCTCGTCATCAATACCATCCAAATCGGCAGCATCACCAGTAACTGCAACAAAAGTATCGGCCTTTCCTTCATCACCACTTGAAACGAATACTTGGAAGTTTGCTGCGTTATCAATTGTTTTTTCGACAGCGACTCCGGTGTAAGAGAAAGTTATACGATCGCCACTTCTCATTGTTGTAATATCGTAAGTGACGGTATTACTATTTGAAGCATCCTCGAAAACCTCATTAGTCAAACTGGCCGAGCCACTTGTAGAGTAGGAGATATGCTTAGTAGTGACAGCATCAACGGTTTCAATCAACTTGGTCCATCCAGCCGGACTAACCAGTCTGATTTTACCACCGTCCATCTGGCCAGCAGCTTCATAAACAACAGTATAAGCTTTGCCTGTGGCACCAGCAGTGGCATTGTTTTGGCTGGCCAACAGACCAACTTTACCGCCACCAGCCGCCGCTTTCATAACTTCAACCTCAAAATAGTTGATGTCGGGGTCTGGAGCAGTATTAACGATAATGCTTAACGTACCAGCGGAGGCCCCTTTGCTTCTAAAGATAAACTGGGACTTTTCTGACACTAATGGTGCTATAGCCGTATATTCGACTTTGATAATCTTGCCACTAGCCGTCATGGAACGAACCGGAACCACGAAGTCGCGTCCGGACACATAAGCGGTATCGAACGTACCTTGAGAGTCCGCATGAAGAGAAATGTTAGTATCTTTTACGGGTGCGGGCCAATTGCCAGGAATAGCAACAGTGAATTGACCACCATTATAGATAGGACCAGCTACCGTATGGGTAATCGTAACGGTGGTTGAAGTACCGGCCGTTACCGTTGTTGGATTAGTTGCAATAGCGATCGAACCAGATCCATCACCGGCACTGACATTGACCAAACCTTGCGGGAACAAATCAACGATATCAGCATCAGCCAACACACCAGGTCCAGCCTTCATAGAAAATTCATTATTGGGACCAGCCGTTGACTGAGCCACTGCACCTGACGTGCCACCACTTGAACCATAGACGATAGTCAGTTTTTCGCCCAAACGAAGTTGCTTGATTTTAATCCCAATACCATTACCAGAAAAACCGTCATCAGTAACACTAGCATCGAAGTTAACGCTTTCAACAACCGTGTTATAACTCTGACCAGACGCTACTTGAACCACAGTGTAACCAGCCACACCAGGAACACCTTGTGGCGCAGTCCAACCGGCAGGTGGTGTCAACTCAATCCGGCCACCATCCATCGTACCTTCAGCTTCGTAGGTGAAGGATACTTCGTTGCCAGTACTACTGGCAGGCACTGGGTCTAAACCAGAGACGGTAACCACACCACCGCCACGTGCGGCCGAGATGACAGTAACAGTCTGTGTGTTACCAGCCACCAAATCCAAGGCTTGGCTGTTAACGGCACCAGCACGAAACTTAAATACATAGTTAGTATTTTCAGTCACAACCGGCAAAGCGCTAGGTGTGTAAAGTATGTTCAACACATCACCAGCATCCATATTGTCTATTTTAATACCAACAGTACCGCCATTAGTCGTCCACTCAGCGGTAGCTTTAGCCGTGGCCAAAGCCGCGTTATTGGAATCAACTTTAACCGCTATGTTGGAGCCAGGAACAGGCGTCGGCATCCCGGCAGGGACAACGATTTCAACAGTTCCACCGTCCAACACATCGGGCTCTGATCCTGCTGGTGTAGTTGCGGTTCCAGGAGCAGTATAGTTGAACTGGATAGTCTCACCCGACTTGCCCGAA
>CAYVHK010000272.1:0-995 GCA_964451145.1 uncultured bacterium
TTTTTCTGACTTCAAAGGAACAAATTATATCCTCAATTGGTCGTTAGACCTTGATCAAAAATGGCCAGAACGAATCCAAATTAGATCTATTATAGTTAAAACTATCTTAAACTATTTCCAAAGTTCCAAATGGCAAAAAATTCACCTATTAGAACTAGGGCCTGGTACTGGACAACTTGCACAGTCAGTTCTTAGTCGGTTAGCCTATAATTTTTCTACGATCAGTTATACTGGCATTGATATCAATACTAAATTAATTCATCACACTGAACAAAAACTCGTTGATTTGGGTTTAACTGATTTGTCTTGTCATCGGGCAAACTTGAATGAGAAATCATGGTGTAAGGGATTACCACATTTTAATTTGGCCTACAGTTTTCAAACTTTACATGATTTGGATGGATATCAGTCCCTAGAAAGAGTTTATAAAAAGCTTTATTCTTTGATTCAGTCTGGTGGATTGTTGTTGACTGCTGATTTTATTGTTCCTTTTGAAACGGATAACCCGAAAAAACCACGACGTTTTCCAATAGAAGTTCACCATCGACTATTAGAATCAATTGGATTTGTCAACTTTAGGACTGAAAGAAAAATTGGTAAACTGGCTATTATGACAGCTATACGTCTTTGATAAAAATATTCAGTAAGATTAACTCTAAAACAGAAGAAAATTCCGTTGACATTCGGGTCAAACAATGAATTGTTAAAATTACTATTGAATCAGGTTTTTTCATCATTCCAGTTTTAGGGTGAAAACTTCACATCCATACACCAGTGTAACATCAGTATCCTAGACATAGGAAACTTGATAGATAATATTGCTTCTTCATTGTGTACATCTTGTAAGAACTAGTATTTTTTCTACATTTTTCTCAGTTTTAGTATGATTTAGAACATTGGTTGAACGGCAGTATCATCTTAACTAATTAACTAATTAACTAATTACTTCCAATTTTTTTCTAGGATAGACATACATACGACTTTCAATAGTTTAA
>CAYVHK010000272.1:1005-3278 GCA_964451145.1 uncultured bacterium
TTCATTGTGTACATCTTGTAAGAACTAGTATTTTTTCTACGTTTTTCTCAGTTTTAGTACAATTTAGAACATTGGTTGAACGGAAGTATCACAATAACGCCCGCATCATCTTAACTAATTAACTGATTACTTCCAATTTTTTTCTAGGATAGACATACATACGACTTTCAATAGTTTAATTGGGGCGGTTTTGTGAAAGAGAATCAGGTTCAATTAGCAGATGGTATATATCTTCTAATTTGCGTTCAGCTAATAGTATTATTTTTGTAAATATTAAGACATTTTCTCACATTGTTCATTCTTCTAAAATTCAATTTTAGATGCAAAGGATTTTAATATGGAAAAAAAACAAAATTCTGTCATAGTAAAAATCAATTCCGGTTCAGTCGCACGCCATAACGATTTAGTTCGATTTGTATTTAAACCCCATGACTATTTTCCTGAGTGGAAAGAAGGAATTTCTAAATTGTTGGTTTCACAAATATCTTCGACAGGCCAACCTTTAGTAGAAGATATACCTTCTCAATTTGATCCATTCAATCGCCAGCTTACTTGGCAAACGCCCGATCTGAATACCGGTGAATCTGCTTGGTATGCTATTCGAACAATCCAATCACCTCAAAATTATTCCGCGTTAGATCAGCGATATCGAATTCAAAATCGCAACTCACATTTGCTGATTACAATCGATAATAATGTTTTTGCCCGATACAATTTCCTGGGTGTCTGGAAACCATATTTCTGGCCTCTAAATGGCAATCACGGGTCCGTTGTGAGAGGGGCAGGAGGATCAGATCATCCGCACCACACTGGTTTATATTTAGCTTATGGAGGACATGGGGAAGGAGGTTCATCCAACATCTGGTCTGATTGGGATGAACCGCCATATGGACCGTGTGGAAAAACATTACACCAACGATTTATTAGGCTAACTGAAGGCCCGATCTATGCAGAATTTGTCGAAGATTTGATCCATGTTAAGGGAAATGGGGACATAATCATGAACGAAATAAGGACAGTACGGGCATGGTACGCTGACGATCAAAAACGTTTTTTAGAAATTACACACGAATCTACACACCCCGTTGACATTGGTGATCGACAGTTTCTTTTTGTAGCACGATTAAACCCTTCTATGGAAATTGCTGATCAAGGCCACGTCGAAAATTCAGAAGGCCAATTGGGTAGATCTGAAGTACATCATCAACGGGCGTCTTGGTGTGATTTATCCGGAAGTGTGGGTGATGGAGTCAATGGATTAGCTCTATTTGATCACCCTTCTAATCCAGAACACCCTGGTTTTTTCGGTGAAATAGCAGTTCCGGAACAAATGAGCATTCTTCATCATCCTCCTAATGAACTAGAAAATGAGATTTTTTGTCTTCAGTTTTGCGCTTATGTTCATGAAGGTACTACTCATGAAGCAAAAGTGGAAAATTATTATCAGTGTTACATTAATCCGATTGAAATCGAAATTGTTAATAATTAGGATGTTTATATAAACGTCTTAATTATCATTAGATTCCAAACTAATACAATTATCCTTCTGGACATTACACTCAAAGTTATTATCCGTATGGAATTTCGAGTCTTGAATACTTTTTAGTCTAACTGAAACAGCAAAAATGAAACTATGAATTGCCATTAGTCTTTAAACTGTTTGTATTCTCAGAATATTTTTCCTTGACTGAGTGAATTTGGGGGGAAAACACATTCTTTAAGATGAAATCTGGCATTGACCACACACTTTATAAGTGTCGAAGTCCGTCTTTTTATTATCATAGAATGAAAAAACGAACACACATGAAAAGTATCTGTTTCTCGATATTTATCCTCTTGCTACTAGCAATCAACTTTTCCAGTTGGTCTAACGATAATCTTGATCTCGGTATACCTTCTTGTAATGGTCAGTTGGTTAACCGTATTGGATATGCTTTCCTCTATTCTGAAAAACACGAGCAGCCTTTATGGGTCAGTTATAAATTAACCAAGACGGAACTTCACAGCAAAGTAACCAAGCGTAAGGATAATTTCCGTTTAGATCCTGATATCAAGACAGGTTCGGCCATTTTATCTGATTACAAGAATTCAGGCTACGATCGAGGGCATCTAGCACCAGCTGCTGACATGGCATGGTCTAATAAAGCTATGTCCGATAGCTTCTTCCTGACGAATATGAGCCCCCAAGTACCAGCCCTTAATCGAGGAATATGGCGTATATTAGAGGAACAGGTACGAAAATGGACATTAAAAGAGCAGGAACTTTATATTAT
>CAYVHK010000272.1:3378-4915 GCA_964451145.1 uncultured bacterium
TTCCGAAAAAGAATTGGGAGGAATCAACTCCAATACTCCTTTTAGGAAAAATAAAATTCAGGAATTGTTTCCAAACTTTGATATCATCAAAGACGTAAGCAATACCGAAGGCGAAATTTTTCCAATATTCCGTATTAAAAAATATGGCCAAGATATATTGGTTATTAATCCAACAAATGACCGCCAACAAGTATTTAGCATCCAAATCAAGAGTGAGATTGTAAAGAATGAATTAGGATCCAATCTTGGTTCTACCTATCATGAAATCTACGGGGATCAACCGCCGATTAATAATTGTTCTTCAGGTGTTGAAGAACAATCAGGAAAAGTAATCTGCTCCGCATCTGGTTCAGAACGTATTATATATGTTTTTTCAGGCAAGTGGCATGGACCAGACGGTGTGCTACCACCAACCGAAATTATCCAGTCGTGGAAATTAATAGAAATAGTCTGGAAACCTTAGCCCGGAGATTCTAAGTACGTATAATAATATTTTTCAAATATCTGCTCTCAATTGAAAGAAACGAAAAATGTTTTCGAACACTAATTTATTGCCTTTATAGATCTGTCGTGCTCTCTGGTGGAACAATTTTTGAAATCGTAGAGATCACAATGCTACCACTAAGGATGGAGATTATTACTGAAACAATCCCTGCTGAGTAAAAACCGAGAATAATCTTCCCTACCGCAAATAAAGTTGAATAAATAAAGATAGCACCTAGTGCCCACATTACTAGCCCTGGCAATTGACCACTATCAATTTTAGGTTCAAATCGATCTGAATCTACAGTTTTCCCTTGCTCAAGTTCAACCTTATTAGTAATGGGATGCCAAAATCCTCCAGAGGGCCGAACTAACCGATAAAAGTCAATCAATTTTTGTTCACCGACAGGTTTTGTTATAAAGGTTACGCCGATCCAAATCGTCGTAGAAACCGGTACAATAATCAACATTTGTAATGCAAAATTATCTTTAGTCTGCGGTAAAGAAAAAACCACAATGGAAATGATAGCAGATGCTAACATAGCAGATATTTCTGACCAGGCGCTAATGCGCCACCAGTACCATCTTAAAATTTGCACTAGCCCAATACCCGCGTTAAGCGCAATTAAAAATTTCCATGCTTCGGAAATAGAATTCATAAATAAGCTAATCACGCCAGCACAAACCATAATCAACAAAACGCAAATTCGAGAGATACCAACATAATGTTGATCGTTTTCGCTAGGTCGAATAAACCGCTTATAAAAATCGTTAACTAGATAGGAAGATCCCCAATTCAGATGGGTGTCGATGGTTGACATGAAAGAGGCCAGAAAACTCGTCATCATAATTCCTAATAACCCAACCGGCATATATTCCAGCATTAGCATAGGGTAACCAACTTCCGGATCTTCTAAATTAGGAAAAACTACCATTGAAACTAATCCCACAATTATCCACGGCCAAGGGCGTAGTGAGCGATATTAAACCAAAAAGTTGCCAGTAGAGTATGCTTTTCATCACGATAAGCAAACATTCTCTGAGCAATATAACC
>CAYVHK010000273.1:0-4875 GCA_964451145.1 uncultured bacterium
AGTATCCTCCTTTTGTCGGACTGAGAAAAAATTTAATATGTTAAGCCAACAAACAAAACCTTACTTTTAGCTCTGGGTAAATCTCATGAAAAGCAATATCTTTAACAATTTCCTGATTAAAATACCATTGGTCAACTACCTGGGCCAATATTGACTTACATTTTTGTCTTGTTGAAATGCCATTTTTACAGTCCACGGGTTGTCAAAATTCCTAATCTAACACCTTAAATTTCACATGTAATAATTCAGTGGGATCAGTCAAATACTTGGTAATAGAAATTATTTCTTTCCAGACTGTTAAGATATTCAATCTTTCGCTTTTCATAGAAATTACTACTATCACCTCGTTTAAAAAACCATAAACAGTCAACTTAAACACCCAATTTGTAAACATCAAAGAAATATTTTTTCCCGTCGAATTTAATGTCCGGTATTTTTGATATTCTGATACTGTTTTTCGGACGCTCTCAAAACTGAGTACTTTTTCAGACAAATCGAATTTTTCCCATGTATCCCAACGAAACATTGGTATAAATAGATCTATGAGACAACCTAAATCGAAGGTCAGAAACGTATAGTTAGCATTATCGTAATCCAACAATGAGCAAAAAACATTATTTTTGAAGAGCACATTCGAGAAATGAAAATCACAATGGCAAATGTCTTTTGGTAAAGACATCGGAAGTACTAATTCCGATAATTGATGTCGATACCAGGTTAATTTCTCTCGGGCGTTTTCGGTTGCTATTGTTCTTACGATATCCTTAGCTTGTCTTTCACAGAACTTAATCCCGTAATTCCATCGATATTGGGCATAAGTTAGGCGATAATTTCTCGCCGAATTTTGCAATTCGGCCACTTTTTTGATCAATTGTTGTTTCTAGTATTCCTTTGGTTTCTCAACATGTGTACCCTCAATAAAATCATATAGAACATATGGTTTACCCTTGTAATATGAAACCAGTTTCCCTTGTCTATTTCTCAAAATTTTAGGACATGGGTAGTTTTTCTTTTTGAGATACTTGATCAAGTTAGCTTCAAATAACACCGAATTGAACGACTTATTTCGTTCGTAGTATCTTAATACAAATCTTCCATATGTTGTGTGGACCAGAATGTTTGTTTGAACTGTTCCAGTATTAAAAATACTGAACTTTTTAGTGGTACCAATATCGTAATTTGTAAGTATTTTTGATATGTTCGAATTTTTCAGTGTTGTTTTTACAGCTATCATTTTCTCTGTTTTTAGCACATTTTCCAGGATTGTTAATCTTATGATACTTATCTAATCATCAGATCCTGTGCTAAGTGAGGACATCAATTTTTTTCTGTATTAGATATTAAGATTTTGAATCAGACTTTCATCAAACACTTTATTATTATCGGTGTTTATGGTTAAAGAAATCTAAACAGTTTAGTCATGGAAAATAAAAAAATGAATATTGAGAGCAGGATCGTTACTTAATTCCGAGAATTATATCCAGATTAGGATAAAGTTTTCGCTGAAAGTCTCGTTTAATCCGACTTTGGCGAAAATGTAAATCCATAAAGTCCAGCAAAGCCATGTAGTCCTCCGGTAGATGTGCATGTCCACTTTCTCGATAAGACCAACCAATGGCGTTTTTCTGACCCAACATCTGATAAACTTGCAGCGCTGACAGTGCTGCAGCATAAGTTCCAGCGGGATTAGCACTGTAGTCTTCGTATGCCTCGGTAAGCAAAAGTTTTTGAGGGGCAATCAGCGCATGTAAATAGTGGTTATCATATGGTAGTTCGTTGTCGCGATACCGATGATCTGCAAATTTTTTACCAAACCAGAATATATTACCAGAATTAAAAAAACTGTCGATGACCTCGCTACCATTCATTTTTAAGTGATTCAGTCCAGCGCCACCAATGCCAGAGTTATTGGGATTGGTGATGGCAATTCGTTTATCTGTGGCGCCGGCTAAAAGAGCAGTTTTTCCACCCCGAGAATGACCCGTAATCGCAATGGCGTCATTCCTCACTTTTTTGAGAGTCATCAAAGCATCAATAGAGCGATGAACAGCCCAAGCCCAAACAGCACAAACACCAAATTCAGCTTCGGGGAAAAAACGGTACAGGCCTGTATTTCGGTAAGTATCTTTGTTGTCTGCGGCGGCTTGGGTTCGGTCGACGCTAGCAGCAATATAACCCCGTTTCAGAATGCTATAAATAACTTGGTCGTTAAAATAACGCCAGCAACCATCGATATCTAAAACTGTGCCAAAAGGCCCATCACCTGACGGTATCCAAAGTGATAAAGTTAGAGAAATAAGCTGCATACTAGAAAATCGGACATCGACTTGATACGTAATGTACTGAACACCATGCCAATCTCGAATTTTACTATTAGCACGATGAATTACATCGAGGCTTTCATGCTGTGGCGGCATACCGCCAAACTCGTGTGATATGATAGCTGTAGAGAGTTCTTGACGCCGACGAAACCAAGAATTAGGTTCAACGGGTAAACCATTATTATGAGTAAGAAGATCAGGTTTTAGGTGCATTATTTTCTCTTTGATTTTCGTTTTGGCGGAAATCTGCAATTTAACTTAAGCAATATTTGCTTAGGAAAAATTAATATTATCTCAATACGTGTCGGGGTTACAACTTCCATTAATTGTGTTATAAATTTTTTTGCCAACACTGTTGTATTGGCACGGCCTTTATTTTATCCACTAGGAAAAAACGATAGCTGTGTCCCTGAAACCATCAGCATACTGCCGTTTGGATCAATAGTTCCATAATCACTGTTAATGGCAAGTATGGCGTTGAACGTTAATCTTTTGTCTTTTCTTTTCCATCTCTCCAAATTCGGTTGTACGTGTATCTTTCAGAATTTGTTCATGAACTCCGGAATGCCCCCCACAATATCACGAATTCCCAGGCAGATGTCTTTAAAAAGATTAGCCCCTAAAAGTGTGAATTCAAGTCAAAATTTTTTGTATTTGTTCATCAAGCCTAACACTTTCATACTTTCAATCTGACATGATTTTAATAGTGTTAGGTTGAAGATACAGCCGATTTAGTGTAGAATCCCGTACTTTTTCATCTAAGGTGCTTATTATGAGCTTACAAACACCGTTTACTGAGGGAGAGTTATCTCCAATTTTAGAGGACTTCTTTAAAAATGGGGCGACTATCATCAGAAATGTGTTGTCTGCTAATGAATGTGAGCAAATGCGCGAACGAATCGATCAAATTTTCAATGAACCTTATTTTTCCAAAATGAGAAATGTAAAAATCAAACGCGATAGAACACCACCTATCGTGGTTCACAGACTTTTCGAGTGCGACCATATGTTTCGTGATTTACTGGTTCGTGAGCCGATCATATCCATTGCTGAAACTGTTTTGGGATCTCAGGCTCACTGTATTGCCCAGGGGTGTATCCTTAACCGAAGAGATCATGGTATTAATCGGTTTCATGTTGATGACGGTTTAGAATTTCCTATCCACGATAAAGAAGTAAAACGCCATGATGCACGTCTTCGCATGCCGGTACTGAGAATGTCTGTACAAATTGCCCTGACTGATCAAGATGAAGACCAATTTGGCCCCAGCCAGTTTGTTCCCAGTAGTCATTACGCAGGACGGCAACCCAACGATCCTGAGCAACCGATATTTGAAGGTGAAAATCCAGTTTCACTACACATGAAAGTTGGTGATTTATATTTGCTCAATGGTCAGACATGGCATCGTGGCATACCAAATACTTCGGATCGGGTGCGTTACCTCTTCCACCAAGTCTACGGGCAACGATTCGTTGCTCAACGCTTCTGGCCCTATCTTAACTATCACATGCCACACTATGTGTTAGAAGGAGCAGATGATAGGCTACTTCGAGTCCTAGGGAAACACCCCGAAATGGCTTATGGTTAGGGTACTCTATTCGATTATTTGAAACACATAATTTTTTCGCCATTCATAAATGAACCAATCAGCTGAAAAAGTAGAACTGGTTTTGAATTTATTTTAAGTCAAGTAGGTTAAAATTCCAGAAATGGGCTCTGCCACAGATGAAAAATCCGATTTCCACATCTGGACTTGGTTTTAGAATATGAAATACATCATTAATTGAGAAAAGGCGAGAAATGGATGATGAAAAAAATAATACTATGGGGATAAATCACAATTGACTGATTAACACTATAAGTGCTTAATGCTCATAAACACGTTCCATTTTAGAGTAAATTGAGATAAGTAAAAAATAGTTTATTCCTCAGTTTAATATCAGCCACGTAGTTTCTGATTCCAACATAGAATTGACACAAGACTGTTGGTCAAAAAATACTTCTGGATTACTTATCTCTACTAATTTTCAGATTTTCCCATATCAATTGTTGATTTAATGAAAAATTTGGTTCTATGTAATTTTTAGTCAACAAATACTAGCCGTCAATCGTATAATAATCCATGTTTAACGGAAACAAATAAGGTGCTCAATGTCTATTTCAAACAACAATTACAAATCTCTTGTTCTGGCGCTATTAATTCTCTTTCAGTCAGTTTTTTTGTTTTCGTCCTGCTCTAATACTATCCTTCCCACCGTAGAAAACGACGGCATTTTGGTCACCGGTTCAGCAACTATTCATTCCTCACCAGACTTAGCAACTTTACGGGTTGGTGTTCAATCATTCGATAAAAATGCGCAAAAGGCAGCTAGTGATAATAATATGAAGATTGAAAAAATTATTGCTAATCTAAAAAATAAAGGGCTGACCGAAAAGGATATGGAAACAGAGCGATTCAATATTTCACCGCAAAGAGAGTACAAAAATAATAACCCACCACTTGTAATTGGATTTAATATTAGCAACATATTGACAATAAAAATCCGGAATTTGG
>CAYVHK010000274.1:0-4866 GCA_964451145.1 uncultured bacterium
TTCGCCATCAAGATAGACTCTCAAATTTTTCTTTGATGCTACAGCCGCAATGTGGTGCCACCCCTTGGAAGGGTGTCCGAATTTCCATGCTGGGGCATTCAAACTAGATTTGGGTGTCCACAAATTAACTGTGGTCGGATTAATAAAACCAAATTCTGGAGAGTCATTTTGTCCGACTAGTCCTACACGATTGGCCGTTATCTTTCCAGTGTTGACCCAACAGAGAATTGTAAATTCCTTCAGGTTGTCCAGCAGTTTTTCTCCAGTTTGAACGCAATTGTCCTTTCCATTGAATTCGAGCGCCTGACCAAACTTACCTTTAACCCATTTTGGATTCTTGACTAACTCACCATCATTTGCCTCTTTAGAAATATCCTTAGCTACTTTGCCTTTTCCTTCATCGAAAAGCCAAACACCAACGGCAGATTTCATTAATTCATCGATGTTGGTTTTTGCATGGCTGAAATTGATACCAACCACAAATAATAATAACAAACCGAAACAAGCATATTTTAGCTTTTGTAACATTTTATTCCTTATATTTACTCCCTATATTTACATATTTACATATTTACATATTTACAAAGTCAAGGACTACAATCTGTCAATCGACAAGTCCACACCGGAAAGACAAGCACCCCAATTTTAACACAATTGTAAAAAAAAGTAAAGTTTTAAGGATGTAGACAGAACTGAGCGCCTCAAAATTAAGCCTCAAAATTAAGCCTCAAAATTAAGCCTCAAAAGCAAACGTTAACCTTGACTTGTTGGGGCTAATTTCCTAACATGAACTTGGTACTTTCTTATTTTATCAATCGGCAGGTAAATGGCTTTATGCAATCCAGTCCTACCACTCCAAAAAACCTTCTCTATATCATTTCTGATCAGCACAATCGCGATTTGCTTGGTTGTTATGGTCATCCCAGTGTTGAAACCCCAAACCTAGATCGATTAGCTGAAAACGGTACACGTTTCACTAGCGCCTATACCAATTGTCCGATTTGTGTACCAGCTCGCGCTTCCTTAGCAACAGGTCGGTATGTACATCAAATGGGTTATTGGGATAATGCTTTTCCTTATGATGGTGAAGTGAGAAGTTGGGGGCACCACCTGAGATCACAAGGGTATCAAGTCGATTCGATTGGCAAATTGCACTTCAGCAAAAACGAGGATGATCATGGATTCAGTCAAGAAATAGAACCTCTACATGTAGTAGATGGTGTGGGAGATGTATTAGGTTGTATTCGCCGAAACTCACCTATTCGGGATAAACGGAGTGAAATTTATCAAGCTGGCCCTGGAGACTCTACCTATTTGCAGTACGATCGACGTAACACTGCTAACGCCTGCCAGTGGTTGAAAAATCACCAATACGATGAAAAACCCTGGGTGTTGTTCCTTTCCTTCGTTTGTCCTCATCCTCCTTATATTGCCCCATTTGATTTGTTCAATCGTTATTCATTTGATCAAGTCAAGTTTCAATCTCAGTCGCATCCTGAGGATTGGCCGAATCATCCAGTTATCGGTGAATTTCGTCGATTCTTTGCTTATGATCAACCATTTTCTGAAAGCGAGATCCGACAATTCCATCTAGCCTATTACGCTATTTGTACGTATCTAGATAACCAAATTGGTCAAGTGATGAAAACGTTGGATCAATATGGACTGGCTGACAGCACACGTATCATCTATACTTCCGATCACGGTGACTCGCTTGGAGCTAGGGGATTGTATGGTAAATTTACCATGTACGAGGAATCTGTAGCCGTCCCCATGATTATGGCTGGTCCAGATGTGCCAGCAGGTAAAGTCGTCCACACACCGGTTTCTTTGGTTGATAGCTACCCCACAATCATAGAAGCCGTGGGAGCTAATCTAACTGACGGTAAAACAGATTGTTCTGAACTGGCGGGGCAATCGTTATGGTTTATTGCTAATTCGCCGGATCAAGACCGGACCGTTTTTTCTGAATATCACGCTGTTGGTTCTCAAGATGCAATCTACATGTTACGAGATCGACATCACAAATACATCCACTATGTTAATGAAAAACCGCAACTTTTCGACTTAGATAATGACCCAGACGAATGCGACGATTTATCTGCAAGTGTTGATCATCATGTCATTTTGAGTAATTTCGAGCAAAGATTATACCAGCGACTAGATCCAGTAGCTATAAACGAACAAGCACACCAATCTCAAACCGATTGCATTGCCAGAAATGGGGGCGAATTCACAGTTCGACAAAGGGGTGCTTTTGATAATTCACCGGTACCTGGAGAAAAAGCAGCGTTTAGAATTCACTAAACGCCAAATTGGGTTAGTCCGTTGATCTGTACAAAGAGCTTGATTGGCTGTGCATTTTTTGCTATACTGACTTGGTTGTCTATTTTTGCCTGTCATCTGGGGAAGCATGTTGAAACGCTTAACAATTACTCATTTTTTACTGTTTTTACTGTGTCTTTCTTTGTTTAGTTGTGGGATTTCTAATTATGATCGCGGACAGGATTTTTTAGCTCAAGGTGAATTGAAAGCCGCTGCTGACTACTTTATCGCAGCTACAGACGAAAATGTGGGTAAAGATGAAGCCCATCGTGAACTAGGTATCACTTACTACAGAGGAAGATTTTTTCCTCAGGCCGTGACACACCTTCAAATTGCAGCTCAGACTCTACAAGATGAGCGAACCGCTCTCTATTTAGGAATGGCTTTGGAACATGGCCAACAATACGGTCAAGCTATTGCTGCATATGAGCAATTTATCAAATCCAATAATTCTCCAAAAGTTACTTATCAAATCCAAGCTCGATTGGTTCATTTGCGCGATAAAAATCTGATCCAGCTAGCAGAAAAGGCTGTTCAGAATGAAGACCAAATAGATTCAACAGCGACTCCTAAGAATACGTTAGCAGTTTACTACTTTGAGCTTCTATCTGGCCGAGATGAATTAATTCCTTTGCAGAAAGCATTAACTGATCTGGTCATTAGCGATCTAAACAAGATTAAAAGTTTAGAAGTAATCCCTCGAATGGAACTGCAACGGCAGTTAGAGCAGATGAAACTGCAACAAGATTCCGTTTTCAATCAGGCTAGCAAAGAACAAATCGGTCGTCTATTAGGGGTTAGCCGCGTTTGTAGTGGTACCGTTGAAGGGTTAGCTGATCTCGACTTACGACTCAACGCAAATATCATCACTAGTGGCGAAATAGGAGAAATTGAACCTGCCAGCGTTCAACAAGGTGCTGAAGCAGATTTTTTTGAATTGCAAAAGTCGATGGTTTTTGATGTTTTGGATTCGCTTGGGGTAGAGGTAACTGCCCGAGAAAAACGGGCCATTAAGCGTCAGTCGACTCGCAGTTTGCCGGCTGTCATAGCTTATGGGCGTGGCTTGGATTCTAGCGATAAATATGATCTGGAGTTGGCTGAACAGTATTTACAACTTTCCTTGAAAGAGGACCCTGCTTTTCAACCTGCCCTCGATCAATTAAATTATGTTCGGCTAATGTCTGTGGCTGAGAATCAAAGTTTAACTGAAATTGACGAATTGGCTATGAATAGCACGAAAATCAAGATATCTCGTCAGCAGCGATTAAACCGAATGAACCAATTTCTCTCTCGACAATCCGCACCCAAAACAGCGGTTGATACGCCTAGAGAAGGTGACATTGACCCGCCCAAAAGCGAAATTCAGGTTATTGTCACCAACTAGTTGGAATAACTTCAAGGAACGGTCATGCAGAGGAAATTCTTTTTTTTATATTATTTAATCCTAGTGGCTTTACTGGTTTCTCTGTTTCCTCGACTGATCGAGGCTGAGTCCTTTGGTCAGCCCTCGCTGATTACTCGTCGGATGAGCATTTCATCCCAACCAAGGTTTCAGAATTGGCAGTTGACTGATCAGAATCAACAAACAACTATCACCCAGTTTGTTTTGCCTTTACATGTCAACTTTTCACTTTCTAGCCGGACACAAGTACAAGTAACCCAATCTCATGTTCGCTCTGATTTTCAATCGCAAAGTGTCGGAAACCAACCAGAAACTGAGCGAATGGAGTTGCTAGGTTTTGGTGATGTTAAAGCCAAATTGTCTCATGCGGCCTCTGATCGTTTTTTACTGATGGCAGGCCTCAGTTTACCAACTGGAAAAAGAGAACTCAACCGAGAAGAAAATATGGTTTCAGCGGCCTTGTTTAATCAGTTTCTTGATTTTGCAGTAGGTCGATTGGGAGAAGGTTGGGGATTCAACCTCGGTACAGGTTATGTTCATTCTTTTTCTAGTGCAACGGTTAGTTTGGGTGCCAACTATCTGTATCGAGATAGCTATTTAAAAAAACATCTAGATTTCATTGTTGAAAATCCCGTTTATGATCCCGGTCAAGAATACAGTTTGGCTGCTGGTTTTGATATGGGTAAGGACACAATTCAGTGGCGGAGTGATGCTGTCTATACCTACCACACTTCGGAGACCCTAGACAAAAAAAACTACTTTCGGCAAGGACCTGACCTGCTATTGGATTTCGGTTTAGCTTACCAAAAACACCGTTTCCAATTTGAGCTATTTGGACAGTACTTTCGCCACTGGGGCAGTAAACGTCCAGACGCAAATAGAGACTTTGATATTTTGGTTTATGATCTGAATAATCGGT
This sequence comes from uncultured bacterium, assembly GCA_964451145.1. GTDB lineage: Bacteria > Poribacteria > WGA-4E > WGA-4E > UBA9662 > TMED15. The sequence goes on from CAYVHK010000274.1 coordinate 4,647, forward strand.
TGTTGTATGGTGCTTCAGCCCGTTATAGAGTCGGCCAAAAAACAACTATTTTTGGAACTATGTCAGATAGGCAAATTCGCTCTAACGGGAACCAGAAGTTGGCCACTATTAGAACTTACGCACTCAATCTCTTTTACCGCCTCACCTCCCAACTAGCATTCACCTCCGGTGTAAAAATCTCCTCTGGTAAGATGACACAACAGGTTGGGCTATCTGGACT
>CAYVHK010000275.1:0-4002 GCA_964451145.1 uncultured bacterium
CTCATGTTGACTGTCCTGGGCACGCTGACTACATTAAAAATATGATTACTGGTGCGGCTCAGATGGATGGTGCAATTCTAGTTGTTTCTGCTGCTGACGGCCCAATGCCACAAACACGTGAACACGTCCTGTTAGCTCGTCAGGTCAATGTGCCAAATCTAGTTGTTTTCTTAAATAAGGCTGATATGGTTGATGACGAAGAGTTGCTTGAACTAGTCGAGATGGAAGTTAGGGAACTTTTAGATGAATATGAGTTTCCTGGTGATGACATCCCAATTATAGCTGGTTCTGCATTGGACGCAGTCGAAGCCAATGGCGACCCCGAGAGCGAAGCTGGCAAAAAAATCATGCAGTTGATGGAAGAGGTTGATAATTACATTCCGGAACCGGAACGCGATGAAGACTTACCTTTTATTATGCCAGTCGAAGATATTTTTACTATATCTGGTAGAGGCACTGTGGTGACTGGTCGGATTGAACGGGGTGTTGTTAACCTTAATGAAAAAGTGGAAATTGTCGGACTGAAAGATACCGAGGAAACTGTTGTTACTGGAATTGAAATGTTTCGCAAGAACTTAGATCGAGGTCAGGCTGGTGATAACGCGGGGTTATTGTTAAGAGGCGTTGATCGTGAAGACGTTGATCGCGGTCAAGTGTTAGCTGCACCAGGATCTATCATGCCGCATACTGATTTCGAAGCGGAGTTATATATTTTGAGTAAAGAAGAAGGTGGTCGTCATACTCCATTTTTCAATGGTTATCGGCCACAGTTCTACTTCCGAACGACTGATGTTACTGGTATTATGAACTTGCCGGAAGGGACTGAGATGGTCATGCCAGGTGACAATATTACCATTAGTGTCCAACTCACCAAGCCAATCGCTATGGAAGAACAGCTTCGGTTCGCAATTCGGGAAGGTGGTAGAACTGTTGGTTCAGGTGTAGTTACAAAGATTAAATAATGCAAAAGCGGCCAAGGGGCTGTAGTCTTGGTGGCTATAGCCCTTTTTTGTTGCGTTCTCAGGGGGTTATGAAAAACCGAGGAGATACATGGACAATCAAAAAATTCGCATTCGTTTGAAAGCCTTTGATTCACGGTTGCTAGATAAATCGGCTAAACAAATTTCCGATACAGCAAAGCATACTGGAGCCGTGGTGGCAGGCCCAGTACCATTGCCAACAAAAAGGCATATCTGGACTGTTCAGCGATCAACTTTTGTTAATAAGAAGTCTCGTGAGCAATTTGAAATGCGAATTCTCATGCGAGTACTCGATATCCTGGAAACAGCTCCTAAAACTGTGGATGCTCTTATGCGGCTTGATTTGCCACCAGGTGTAGATGTTAATATCAAGATTTTATAACTTAGTTGTCTCGAGCAAGTTATAAGAGCAATAAATAAAGTAATTTTGGAGACGGACATGGTCAATGGAATTTTGGGTAAGAAGGTTAGTATGACTCAGATTTTTGATGAGTTTGGAGAGGCAATTCCAGCCACAGTTTTGGAGGTAGGACCATGCCCGATTGTACAAATTAAGACTGAAGACCGGGAAGGGTATAATGCCGTAAAACTTGGTTTTGGAATGAAGGATGAAAAACGGGTTACAAAACCTAAGCTTGGTCATTTTAAGAAAAGTGGTCTGCCCCCTCAACATTATCTTCGTGAATTTGAGGTTGAAGATTTGGAAAGTTTAGAGGTTGGCACTACGATTGATGCAAGTTTGTTTGACGAAGGGGACATAGTAGATGTAACGGGAACATCCAAAGGTCGAGGTTTTACTGGTGTTGTAAAGCGTTGGGGATTCAAAGGTGGACGAGCTTCTCATGGAGATGAGCAGGTTTTAAGACATGGTGGATCGATCGGCCAAAGTGCTTGGCCCGCTAAAGTTTTTAAGGGTGTGAAAATGCCCGGACGCTACGGAAACAAACGCAACACAGTACAAAATCTGAAAGTCATTAAAGTTGATGCAGAGAAAAATTTGCTGGTTGTTAAAGGCGCTGTACCTGGGCCACGCAATGGCTTACTTATGATTCGTAGAGCAGTTAAAAAGTTAAAAGCAGGCGTTGAATAGGTGGTTAGAGGTCAAATTTTATGTCATTAGATGTGTATAATCAGTCCGGTGAAGTCATTCGACAACAAGATGTACCGAGCACTTTCAGTGATACTGAAATTGACTCGGGTGTTATCCATCAGTGTATTGTTGCTTATTTAGCCAATCAGCGGCGAGGTACGGCTTCCACCAAAACAAGGGGAGAAGTCAAGGGGAGCGGTCGTAAACTATATCGCCAAAAAGGAACAGGACGTGCCAGAGCCGGTGATGCAAAATCTCCGATTCGTGTTCACGGTGGTGTTATTTTTGGGCCGAGGCCGAGAAGTTATCGGCAGTATTTGCCAAAGAAAGTGCGTAAATTGGGTCTTCATTATGCTCTGTCCGATAAATTACAAGGTCAGTCTTGTAAAGTAGTTGAAGATTTTCAATTGTTAGCGCCGAAAACGAAGGATATTATACGTCTGTTACAAGTATTAGATCTGACTGGTAAATCGTTAATTGTGCTTGGTGAAAATGAGGAAAATATTTACCTCTCGACCAGAAATATCCAAGGTGTGAATAGTTGCACGTGGGATTTACTCAACGTGTATCAAATACTCTGGCATGACAATTTAATTTTGACTGAGAATGCCATTCAAAAATTAGAAAAAAAGTTCGCTTAGCCCGATACAGATTTACATATTAAGGTAGTTTAGTAATCATGGTTGATCCGTACAAAATCCTCAAACGGCCTCTGTTGACAGAAAAAAGCACTTCGCTTAGGGAAATGGAGTCGCCGAAGTTTACATTTATTGTTGACAAAAAAGCTAATAAGCATCAGATTCAGGAAGCGGTGGAGCAAGCCTTTGATTTGAGAGGAAAGGTTCGCTCCGTACGGACGATGAATGTGCGTGGCAAACCCAAAGGTAGACTTATGCGCTTCAATCAAGGTCGAACGCCTCATTATAAAAAAGCAATTATTACTTTGCGGAAAGGCGAGACAATCCCAATCTTTGATAGCATTTAAAAGAGGAACACAAAGTGCCAGTCAAAAACTATAAGCCAGTAACGCCCAGTCGTCGAACAATGACGGGGCACAGTTTTGAGGAAATCACGAAAACTTCACCTGAAAAATCTTTAACGACAGGAAAAAAACGTTCTTCGGGTCGAAATTCCAATGGGCGTATTACTGTTCGTCGTCGTGGGGGTGGCCATAAACGTCGCTATCGTACTATTGACTTCAAAAGAGAAAGGCATGGTGTTCCGGCAGAAGTAACGGCAATTGAATATGATCCTAATCGATCGGCTCGCATTGCTCTACTAACATATGAGGACGGAGAAAAACGTTATATTATCGCCCCGCTAGGAGTCAGAGTCGGTGAAATTCTTAATTCGGGGCCACAAGCTGAAATTCGCGTTGGCAATTCGATGTCTCTTGAACGTATTCCTCCAGGTACGGCTGTACACAATATTGAAATGAAACCTGGAAAGGGGGGGCAAATGGTACGGAGCGCCGGGGATTCTGCCACTTTGTTAGAACGCGTTGGCTTGGTCGCCGGCCAAAGGTCAGAGGTGTCGCTATGAATCCTGTTGACCACCCACATGGTGGAGGCGAAGGTAAAAGCTCAGGTGGGCGTCATCCAGTTACTCCTTGGGGGGTTCCAACCAAGGGTTATAAAACTCGAAATCGAAATAAGCTGTCGAACCGTTACATCGCCAGCAGAAGAAAATAAGAAGAGGTTTTTAATGCCACGTTCGTTAAAAAAAAGGGCCATATATTGATCAAAAATTACTAAATAAGGTTGACCAAATGAATGCATCCGGTAATAAGAGAGTAATCCGTACTTGGTCCCGTCGTTCGATGATTGCTCCTGAGTTTGTCGGACACACGTTGGCAATCCATAACGGGACTAAATTTTTTCCCGTTTATATTTCAGAGAATATGGTTGGTCATAAGTTAGGTGAATTTGCCCC
>CAYVHK010000275.1:4012-4847 GCA_964451145.1 uncultured bacterium
GCACACTAAGTATTTTTGATAATTTTGAGAACATGCCCAATCACGAATGTTTAAGTTGCACTAATCGTTCTAAGGCCCTTGAAAAGGAGTTAATTGTCAATTATGGTTGCACGTGCAAGTATCAAAAATGTGGCAGTTGCGCCGCGTAAAGCGCGATTGGTTGCTGACTTAGTTCGAGGTCAGTATGTAGAAGATGCTCTTGATCAGCTGATGTTTGTTCACAAGGGAGTATCGCCGGTGCTTCACAAACTCATTCGCTCGGCCATCGCTAATGCACAATACGTGCAATCTAGTATTGACGAGCAAAATCTTTTCATCAAACGTATCTGGGTTGATGAAGGCATAACTCGTCGCTGGATTCGTCCACGTGCAAGAGGAATGGCACATAGAATTTTGAGACGTAAATGCCACATAACAGTTGAATTAGATGTTGATCCAGACAGTGAATAACACTCTACAGAGTAAAGCATAAGTTCATCCTTTATTCTGTTCGGCACAATAATTGAGGAGAAAATAGTGGGACAAAAAACACACCCGCGTGGTCTAAGGTTGGGTATTCTAGACACTTGGGACTCTAAATGGTTTAGCAATCGTGAATATGCTCAGTGGCTCAATGAAGACATTAGTATTCGAAAATTCATAAAAAATCGTTTGACACGAGCAGGTATTGCAAAAATTGAGATTGAGCGGATTGCTGGCCGGACGACAGCAACTATTTATTCAGCCAGACCTGGTGTTGTAATAGGGCGACAAGGTTCGGAATCTGATAAGTTGCAAAAAGATTTGCAGAATTTGGTTAATAAGCCGGTTAAGATTGAAGTGAAAGAGGTTAAGC
>CAYVHK010000276.1:0-4833 GCA_964451145.1 uncultured bacterium
GTGGGTGCAATGCTTTTCTAACCAAGATGAAATATAACGATCGAGTTTCTCTTATATCCTTTGCCGATACTTTTGAGTTAGAGCAGGAAGCAACACAAAACTATAATAGTTTGTTCATTGTAGTCAATGATATCCGCCCCGGTGGATCGACGGCCCTTTATGATGGCATCGCTCGAGCGGCACTCACTTTAGTACACAAAAAAGCAACCGAGTTATTGTTTATTTGACCAATGGCAATGACAATAAAAGTCAGTACCGATTGACTGAATTAGAAAAAATGACTATTTCAGCAGGGATTTTTGTTTGCGGGATTGACTTAGGTCAAGTCGAGGTTCAGAAATTGAAACGACTTAGTCACAAAACCAACAGTATAATTGAATACGCCAAACAATCAAGCAACCTAGAAAATCTTTATCTAAAAGTGTGGAACGAATACTACAATCGTTACAGAGGTCATCAATCCGATAAAGGCTCATTGGTGGTGACTTCAATTCCTGACGGTAAAGAAGTAATTATTGAGGGGCGTCAGGTAGGACGGACTCCTTACAAAGACGTATTTCTGGAGCCAAGTTCTATCAAAATAAGCCTTGTCTATAGCCAAGGTTTTGGGAATATGGCGCTGTCATTAAAGCTGAACATCAGACAACTATCGGCCTCCGTGAATCAGATTTAGAAACTGAATTACTTTTTGTTTCCAGCCCGCAAGGAGCAACTGTTTTGATGAATGATGCTTATATTGGTGTTACGGCTATCGGTACGCCAATCTCGGTTAAGAAATCTGATTGGGTTAACAGTGCTGAGAAAGATAATCGACAACTACGAATTCAAAAAGTTGCCTATGGTAACCATCGCTTCCGTTTGTGCGGTATTCCTGATTTTGATTTGGTCTTGACCAGCAGATAGAAGTTGAAATTCCGATTTCCGATGATCATATGACGCTATTTTTGATATCTTTCGGCAGAAGGTAACTTCGGACCAAGGTGAAATTTACTCCGTTGGACGACTTAATACTCCTTTTAGTGAACTCGAAGATGATTATGATCAACACTTTGATGAAGAATTGGGCGATTGTTGACCACCTTGACTCACTCCGGTGTTATGTGAGTTAAATTCAACATTGGTTTCATGATTCTAGTTGTCCTTTATCATGGCTATTTATTCGTATTTGGTTGGCTTTTTCCCATTCCTGCCAAGATTGTCGACCCGAGTTAGAACGAACAATCAATGGTGTAAAGTTTCGTCTCAAAATCTCGAACATATAATCAGTGGCATCCTGCTCCATTGGGTTCAAACGTTTTGTGCCGGGAATCGCACTGTAACGGAGATCAATTGTCCAGCGTACACATTGAGTTTGATTAATTTTGCTAGAATGGAATGTAAGATTAGTTAAAAATAAACCATCGCCTATTGATAGGGGAACCGATATAGGATCACCGCGTTTTTCGACATCTTCAAATGTACGGATATTGTGATCTTCTCCTCTTTCCCCGTCAAGATATCCCCAATGGTGGCTTCCTGGTATCACCCAGATGCAACCATTATCTTCGGTGACTTCAACCAACGGTAAAGAGACAGTGACAACGTGCATGTGTTGCGTAGGTTTACCGTAGTATTGGCTGTCTTGATGCCAGGGGAATGCAGTCCAATGTTGTCCTGGAAGTTTTGGACGTAAGTGAAAGTCGCCATGGTGAATAATTTCAGAGCCAATTAAAGATTCTACAACATCGAGAATGTTTTGGTGAGTTATTAAATTGTATAGTTCACGGGAGAAAATACCTGTATTCCAAGACCGCATCCGATTGTCGAGGTTTCGATACAGGTCAGCCATTCGACGTTCAAATGGGGCCGTTTCGGCTATATCATCGATTTTCCCTTCGGACAAAAGTGTTTGGGCATGTCGGTCAACTGCGTGCTCGACAATTTTTTGAAATAATTTTAGTTCCTCAGGTAACAGCAAATTTCTCACTATCATATAACCATCGTCAAAATAGTTTTCTTGTTTTTCCATAAACCGTCTCTATTACCCAGGTTAGCCGATTATATCAATCATTGTTCGAACAGTCAATTTTCTTGCTACTGTTCGGTGATCACCGAGCTCATTTCTATGAAATTTTTTGATTAAAGTATATATTGCATTCATTTGAGGTATATTAGTTTGGATTTAGGGTGTCATTTATTCTTAATTGATAAATTATTATGAATGATACAATTTTTTGTTAATTGTTCAATCAGTTTAGCTCAACCTCCATCAAAATTTACTCGATAATCAGTCGCCAGCCGAGGAAATTAGACTACAACTGCAATTGAACGCGGTGTATCCACTGGCTCTTTTGGTTACAGTTAGCCAATCTTTTTTGATACAGAGGTATAAAATACGCTAATAAATGGTAAAACTTCAGCCTGAAAAATATGGAGAAACTGTTTATGAGGATGCCCAAATACTATAAACCCAACTTTCAACTCAGTGCTGCAATTTTGGCTGGCGGTAAAAGTCGCCGTATGGGAAAACCCAAAGCTTTGCTCAAAATAGAAGATTTACCTATTATTAATCGGGTAACTAAAGTTGCTAGCCAAGTAGCACGTGAACTAATTATTGTTGTCAGTGAGAATCAAAGTTCATTTGATGCTATTCAGGCTCGAATAGTTGTCGATCAGACACCAGAAAAAGGGCCTTTGATGGCAATTTTTACTGCTTTGCAATCGGTATCCAATTCTCATTGTTTAATATTGGCTTGTGATCTACCACTGATTACGGCCGAAGTTTTGATTGAGATGAGCCAAAAATTAGGCTCACATGATGTTGTAGTCCCATTGACCGATAATGGTTTTGAGCCATTGTGTGCCATTTACGCTCAATCATGCCTACCAGTCATTGCGTCAAAAATTAACCAGAATCAACTTAGCGTTCATCGTTTATTTTCTGAGTTGAATATTTATTCGTTTACTGAGTGGCGCGATATTGACCCCACTGGTAATATTTTCCTAAATATGAATACACCAAATGATTACCAAAAAGCTAGGCAGATTTTGGCTCAGAATTGCTGACATACAGCAACTGAATATTGACAGTTAGAGATAGTATATGATAGCTTGCGGCGAAACTGAAAAGGAGATTTTGAATGACTAGTCCGTTAGACACCATTGAATCTGGCATCAAGATTTGTGCCCAAATGTCGCCGGAAGCCAGTGAAGCTGATTTCCAATTCGTGGTGCAAATGGGGATTCGCCACGCAGTATTGTGGACCGATGCTTCATCTGCCAATGCTGAGTATTATCAGCATCAAAAAAATAGATTTGCACAACATGGAATTGAGGTTTTTGGTTTCGGAAATTTAGATGTACATAACCAAGATGCCATTGTGTTAAACCTAGAAAATCGAGATACTAAAATCGAAGAATACAAACAACATTTGTGGAATTTGGGACAGGCTGGTATCCCTTACACTACCTACGCACATATGGGGAATGGCATTTGGAGTACTGGTCAACGAAAGTTAAAGGGGGGAGCTTTAGCTCGCACCTTTGATCTAAACCAGGCTAAGGCTGGACATTGGCATGGTCGCACCTTTTCCATGCCTTTGTCTCATCAAAGAGAATATAGTCAAGACGAAATTTGGGATAACTATACTTATTTCATCCGACAAGTGGCGCCTGTGGCCGAGGAAGCTGGTGTTTTGATCGGCATTCACCCAGATGATCCTCCAGTTCCACATTTAGCTGGAATTCCTCGTTGTATTTTTAGTAGTTTCGAAGGATATAAGCGAGCCATGGAGATCGCTGACAGCCCCAATATTGGCATTTGTTTTTGTGTTGGTTGTTGGTTAGAAGGGGGAGATTTAATGGGTATGAATACTATAGAAGCGATACGTTATTTTGCTGATCGAGGAAAAATCTTCAAAGTTCATTTTCGCAACGTTGATCAACCACTACCCCATTTTACTGAAACGTTTGTTGATAGCGGATATATGGATATGTATCAAGTAATGAAGGTTCTGCAAGAATGTGGATTCAAAGGAGTTATGATTCCTGACCATATACCGAGTATGGGTGGAAACCACCAAGTTGGTACGGCTTATACCATTGCTTACATGAAGGCTATGCATGAGCGAGCTGTAGCTGAGACAATCAACTTAAAATAACTTTCCCAGTTATGCTTCAAATCCACATCTCAGGATGGTTTTGGTTAACTTTTTTCTTCTACATGCCATGTTTCTTATTGGCTAACACCTCCGTGGTAGAAACACAACGAGTTGATGATGTCATTACAGTTAGTATTAACCCATTTCCACCTTTTATTATTCTATCTGATTCGAGTCAGAGTGGGACGCCAACTGGTTTTGATATTGATCTTTGGCAAGCTATTGCTGAGGAGATTAATCAACCCTACGTTTATCGTACCGTGAAGACACTGACAGGTCTATTTGACGACCTGGTTGAGAACCAATCAGATATCTCGATTGGTGGCTTGACTATTACTTCGGATCGGGAACTGAAAGTTGATTTTTCCCATCAATACATCGAAGCGGGATTGCAGATTCTAGTCTGTAATCAACCAAATCCTAGTATGTTTAGAGCCCTAGAGGTATTCCAAAAACCCCAATTTCTGAACGTATTAGGGATTTGGCTATTGTTTACTTTAGTTTTTTCACACTTAATTTGGTGGGCTGAGCGAAAAGAAGGCGACACCTATTGGGCCAATATTTGGGAGTGGACTTGGTGGTTACACGTCACCATTGCAACTGTCGGATATGGTGATAAAGTACCAAAAAATAGTATTGGTAGGTTAGTAGGTCTGATAGTCATTTATACAGGTATTGGTTTTTTTCTCTACTG
>CAYVHK010000277.1:0-4594 GCA_964451145.1 uncultured bacterium
ATGTTCAAGTTCTCAAGAGCAGTTTTTGCATTCAGATGGAAGTTAGTTTGGCGTTAATATGTAACGCGTTATCGGAATATAATCGGGGGAATGCTCATGACTAATATATCAACTTTGTTAGAAGGACTCACTTTTCCCGAGGGACCACGCTGGAGATCGGGGTATTTATGGTTTTCGGACTTTTATTCCAATGAGGTTATACAAGTTGATAGTGCTGGAAAGCAAAGAACAGTTGTAGTGGTTCCGGAGCAACCTTCAGGTCTTGGTTGGACAAAAGATGGTCAACTCTTGGTGGTTTCAATGAGGGATCAGCGTGTTTTGAAATTAGAGCATGAGTTGTTGGTAGAGCATGCGAACTTATCAGAGCTTTCAACCTATTGGTGTAATGATATGGTTGTGGATCAGCATGGGGGCGCATATGTAGGGAACTTTGGCTTTAATAGGCGTGCTGGGGAACAAGCTTGTCCAACCACTCTTGTCAGAATTTCGCCAGATGGAACTCCTAGTATAGCTGCAGATGGTCTGTGGTTTCCTAATGGAATGGTAATTACTCCAGAGGGCGACATGCTAGTAGTGGCAGAAACATTTGCACACCGGTTGACGGCATTTGATATAGCGGTCGACGGATCCTTGTCTAATCGTAGAATCTTTTTCGAGAATTCTGATATGTATCCAGATGGCATTTGTCTGGATATGGAAGGCGCAATTTGGGTAGCAGATCCACACAATAACGAGGTTGTTCGCGTATTAGAAGGGGGAGCTATACAGGATAGAATTTCACTAGGTGATCGCGGGGCTTATGCTTGTGCGCTGGGTGGTCCGGATGGGCGGACCCTATATATTTGTACAAACAAGGGATCTGGGCCAGAGAACGCGGCTAATCGTGCGGGTAAAATTGAGTTCACCAAGGTTGCAGTGCCTGGAGTAGGTTCGCCCTAAAAGCGCAATTCTAGGAATTTAATAATTGGAGAACACTAACGGTTTTTATCTTATCCAACTAAGGTCGGTTTATTAGCTTATGGATCTTCTCAACCGCTTTGCACGTGCCAGATACTCCGCTCCAGAACTTGGTACGGCTGGGCATTATATTTTCGCAGGAATTCGCCAGTACAACGACTAATTATGCGTGCACCTTCTTCATAGGCATCCATATTTTCATAGATAGCCTGAAAAAAGAAGACGCCTGTTTCTGGACCACTGAATTGTCGTCCATAGTGCACAGTCGTAGAAACATCGGGCATCAAGTGCTCTGCCAAGTACTGACATAACTCGTTTTGTTGGTCCTCTGTGAGGCACAGTTCACTTTCCCGAGGTTTTAATTTGGTCATTAACATATAGCGCATGACACTACTCATTCGGGTTTATCTAAACAGATTAATGCTCCTCAGTATAATACTATGATCGTCGGAAGAAACATTATTTATGGACAATTTAGGTGAAAAAAGCACTAGGAATATTGCTGTAAATTTTTTTAACTGTGGTGCGACTAAATTATCAGGTTCAGGAGGTAAACCATATTTCCCGTTCTACAACGGTAACCTCGCCATTGAGGTTTTCCCGGGCAATGTAGTGGTTTATGGCTTCCTCTAATAGAGATGAGCTAGCATCGAGGTCACTTAGAGAGTTGAACTCCAACATTAGAATAAATTTTCCAGGAGAGGAGCCTGAGTATTGGCTTGCAAACTGTACTCGCAAGCAATTAGCTTTCTCCAAATGATTGATAATTTCATCTCGAGCCTGACCTAAACGGATGGGATCCAAGAGGGATTCAAGTCCAGTAAATCCTACAGTGCACAGAACTGTCATTTTCAATTTCCCCCGCTTCTGGTTTCACTAAAAGTTGCGCACCAACTATATTTTCCCAAGCTGTTGTTCTGGTGACTTTCTAGGGGCCCGCTTTCCCCATAGTAAGTGGCCACTGCATTAAGTTATCTTTTTCTTCGGCATTATTTTTCGAAGTTTTTCTGTTGTGGTCCGATTCTACTAGGTCATGGATTGTTTTAATAGTCGCTGTGGCGGCAGGTGACAAAACGTATCCTTCTAAGTGGGCAACTATGCCTTTAACTTTTTCAACAAAGGGAAACCCCTCAATACTTAATTTTGTGAGGGTTTTATCTTTAATATCTTCTCGCACCAGAGTTTCGGGCATTACTGCTATTGCATCGGTCTGTAATAGCAATTCACGGAGAGTGCCCATGCTTTCAGATTCTACAGAATTCTGTCCTAAAAACTCATGCACCTGATCAGTCGAAGAATAGAAACCTGATATCTCCGGCAACCAAGGTTTTCGCAACCAATCTGGTACATAGGATAACATGGCGCGGTATCTCAGGATATCGGAGAACATAATTGTCTTTTGTTGGGCTAATGGATGTTCTGCATTGCAAACTATTATTGGGGGGGTCAGCCACAAGCTCGAAAATATGATTCCCTCTGGTCGGCGGTTGTGCGCAACGCCAACATAAATTTGGATTATTTTGTCTCGGAGTTGAGATTCCATCTCTGCCCAATGGGTTATAACAACTCTAAACTTAAGTTTTGGATGGGATTTTAGAAGTCGGGTAAGAACTGGCGCCATTAGGCTGTCGCACACTATCGGATCAGCCCCGATTATCAGGGTTTGTCCGTCTAGCTGCTTCATTGAGTTTATTTCGTCTTTTACTTGCTCCGCTTCTGATAAAAGTTGTCCTGCGGCTTCCACGAGTCTTTGGCCATGAATGGTTGGAACAGTGGCGCCTCCTTTCTTCTCAAATAACGATACGCCGTAGTCCTTTTCCAATCGGGAAATAGTCTGACTTACTGCCGCATGAGAAACACCAAGCCTCAGGCCCGCCTTCCTGTAATTTCCTGTCTCAGCTAAAGCAATTAGCTGTCTCATTTGATGCAAGGTGTCCAAATTGTTAGCCCAAATCCTAATCTCTGTTTGTTTGATTGCTATACGTTAGCTTTTTTCGCTCGGATCAGTGTGTCAGATCTGCCGTCATTTCTTGTATGATTTCAGAAACGAGCGAGGCTGCTGGGGGGATAGGATATTCTTGGTTAAATGCGATCACCGCATCTACAAGACCAGAGAACACCGGTGGTTGCAGTTGTAATTCCTTAAGGTGCCCGCCTTTGAGTTCTTTTTTTACAACCTCTTTAGGTAAGACAGCTAGTGTATTTTTCCCATACATTAAAACTTGGCGGGCTAAAGTGTTACTTTGGGAGATCAGAAAGAGTGTCCTAAACTTATCGAATTTGCCACCAGCGCTGACGTGTCGATTGTTGAATTCAATTTTGATCCATTCAGGAAGTTCTCCTGAAATACACGGGAATTGCTCCATATCGGAGACTGTTATCGTGGTGTTATTTACAAGTGGGTGATCTTTTCTGCACAGCACTACAGGGGGTTTAAGTTTAATTTCAGTATATTTAAGGTCAGCCACCATTTGGTCTGGCTTTAGGCCAACATATAAATCAATGCGTCGGTCTCGTAATTTTTCAACCTCCTTTCCGGGTGCAGTTATGTTGATCTTGAACTTTAAGTTAGGTCGCTTTTCCGTAGTGCGTGCGATGGCTGGACTAATTAGGCTCTCACACAATGTGGGGTCAGCGCCAATCACTAATTCCCCGCCTCTCTGGTCCTCTAAGCCCTTCAAATCGCGAGTGGCTCGCTCTAATTCCATCAGCATGTTCTTAGATGATTGGATCACGCGCAATCCAAATGTCGTGGGGACGGTTTCTCCACTAGATTTTTCGAAAAGCGTTACTTCGAAGACCCCCTCAAGTTTTGCGATGGTCTGACTGATGGCGGAATGTGACATTCCAAGTCGCTCACCCGCTTTACGATAATTTCCCGTTTCTGCCAATGCTAGGAGTTGTCGGAGGTGGTTAAGGTTTTCCATGCGAAGAAACTACACTATGCGGGTTCATAATCACAGCCCATTAGAACAGAAAGTAGCTGTGACAGCGAGTTAGCCAAAAGGGATTGCCCTTGATGCCAAGTTTTCTTGTGCCATTGAGCTTTCTAGTTCGTCCTGCCTTGGTGCAAGAATCTTGGCAGTGACAGCCGTCTGTTCGGCCAACTTAGTTGTTTCTTTGTGGTTCAGGGACCCAAGGGTTGAGATTATAGAGGTTAACTCGGCGAACTCTGCTCTTAGGCGGGGCAACAGGCAGTGGTTGGGGTTATTTTTTGAAAGCTGGTCTAGGTTTGTCACCAGGCGTTGGTGCTTTTCCTCAAAAACTTCGACAAAACTCATGATCATCCAATTTGCCTTCCATCTTTTGATTTAGGTTTGTCTGACGCTCAATGTCTTGTCCGTAGATAAAATTCTTTAATATTTTAGAAAGTGTCATAAAACGGTAATTAATTGCCACTATTATTAACATATAAGATTAAATCAGTTAGTTATAGTTACAAATAGGTACATTGTGGTAACAAAAGCAATAAAAAACTGGATATTCGTAAAAAAATGGTAAATATAATGGGTATGGAGTTGTTCTTCTGTTTTCGGGCTGAAATGGACCTCTTTGCTTGTTGTTGAACTTGGTGCTAGCCAGAATCCCCTCCCCCCCCTCTGGCTAGGGCCAGTTGAAAAGGCTACAAAGTGTTACC
>CAYVHK010000277.1:4604-4812 GCA_964451145.1 uncultured bacterium
AATGGACCTCTTTGCTGGTTATTGAACTTGGCGCTAGCCACAATCCCCCCCCCTCTGGCTAGCGCCTGTTGAAAAGGCTTCTCAGTGTTACCCTCCCTCAACACCGAGGAGCCTTACTTTTATTAGGGTTTGGGAGCCTGCCCGAGGAGCAGACCTATTCGTCGAAATAGACAATAATAACAGCGTTGGCGATCACTATTGCGTCATC
>CAYVHK010000278.1:0-4774 GCA_964451145.1 uncultured bacterium
ATCTTCAAATAATGGATCTCTATCAGATAAATCAATATCCGTTATTTGTTTTTCGTCTATTTTAACGGTATGGTGTCCATTATTAAATCAACTCCCGCAGGTAGTGCCCCTGCTCCTTTCCCATTTGTAGCAGAAGAAGACACTTGGTACGATATCAAGGCAACCATCAAGGAGAATCTATTAGAATTCAGAATTAATGGTGAGGTGGTTGGAGCCGCCCAAGATGCGGAACCACTTAAATCGGGTCGAGCTGGCCTAGTTATTTCTAACGCACGTGTGCAGTTTGACGATATTGCCATTAGTGGCGAAAAAATCCCTAACGGGGGACCAAGCAAAGCTCGGCCAGTAGATGTCAAACAGAAACTGGTCACCACTTAGGCTAATATTAAGCGGGCTATCTCTAATTGACTTACCCTTAAATATTAAAAGTCATTAGCCAATAGCTTAAGACTAATTTCAAAGGAAATCTTTGTTATCAGCTGATAAATTTCGTTCTTGTTTGGAAGAAAATTATTAATATCAAATCAAGGATCTTAGACTCGACAATTGTGGTTGGTAAGACACTGGCGTTTGAGTATCACGGTAAAGACGTTTGTCTGATGGGTTGATTGAGCTATGATCGGTTAAAATCTCAAACTAATCGAGGGAAAACAATGTGATCGGTAGCTACCTTTAGTCATAAGAAAAAAGTTAAAAAAGTAAGCGTTCCAAAATCATTTGATACTAGATTGCCCGATTTTGACAGTTATTGTTCTGCAGCAAAAGAGGAATCGTTTAGAATAATCAAGCCTTCAAAAACCGGCAATTTTCAAAAAGTTTTTAAACAGTTGCCGTCCTACACACGTATACTCATCTTGAATTTTGTTAAAGCTATTACATAATTGGCCTTTATCGAGTTGACGAAGATCCGGATCTTCGTTTATCCGGACTTCAAACATTTCTGGTGTTAATTCGAAGTGACACTGGATACCGTATGCATTGAAGCCAACTTTTACGATCTGGTTTCGGCAGAATTTTCCAGTTGCTAGTAATTTCATATCATCGGTAACTTCTACTGTGAAGAAATTGTCTTCAGGATCAATGAAACCAACCTCTTTTATTGGATTTTTTACCACCTGACCTCCAGCCGCTTTAATCAGAGTCTGAAGCCCAAGACAAATCCCGAAATATGGGATTTTTGCTACCAGCGTTTGATTAATACATGTCAGTTGATTTTTCATCTTCTTGTTTTCGTCATTGGCACTATCTGGACCGCCGAGTACTACAACAGCTCCGTAGTTTTCAACAGGAGGAAACTTTTCCCCCTGATTTAGGTCAACGATAATATGTCTAATATTGCGTACTTTCAGTTCTTCTTCCAAAAGGCCTCCACCTTCGCGTGATATATTTTTAACAATGAGAATTTCTGTTTCCATAGTTTTTGTTTTTTATACGAAAATTATTTAAATAAAATTTACTTTTTGAAGCATTTGTATTCCATTAGCTTCAATCTCAACGTTATACCAATTCTTAGAGCCTTTGTTGGTCAAGAAGATCTCATTCTGATCACAACTTAGTATTAATAAGTTCGAAATTATTGTAACGAGCAATTATTTCGTTTCTTTATTGATTAATATCTCGCAAGTTAAGCACCATAAAGAACAAAAAGGCTAGTGCTAACCAAAAGCTAAACTTCAAGGATACAACCGTTATAATGACAAATTCCTGTCTGTGTAAATAGCACGCACGAGATTCCGTCTGAGTAACATGTTATAATCGATTATCAGGGCAAAAACACAGTACTTTCTTTACTGTACCCAATAGAGAATTTAAGGAGCCTATAAACTTGCAATTATCCAGCAAACCTCAAATAAACGTTTCAACCGAGTCCGACTCAGTTTCAATTATTCCACTCGGTGGATTAGGTGAGTTTGGTAAAAACATGATGGTCTATGAATCTGGCCAAGATATACTAATTGTTGATGCAGGCATCATGTTTCCTGAAAATCACACGCCCGGTATTGATCTGATTATTAATGATATCCAGTATTTGATTGAAAATCAGCACAAAATTCGAGGCATCATTATTACACACGCTCACGAAGATCACATGGGTGGTCTTAGTTTCTTATTGCGAGAAATTAACATGCCAGTTTATGGTACTCAATTAACGTTAGCTTTAGCTTCCGGTCGACTTAAAGAGTATCATCTCCTCAGCCAAGCCGAACTTAATCCAATTAATACCGATACTCTATTAGAATTAGGTTGTTTTACCGTTGAATTTGTAAACGTAACTCATAGTGTGCCAGATGCCGTAACTTTGGCCATTCATACCCCAGCGGGTATCATTGTTCACACTAGCGATTTTAAATTCGATCAAACACCAGTTGATGACCGGCCGACTGACTTACACAAACTGGCTGCCATTAGTGCTAAAGGTGTCGCTTTATTACTGTCGGATAGTACGAACGTCGATCGACCGGGTTTTTCGCCTAGCGAACGTAGTATTTTTAAAACACTAGATCAAATTTTTAGACAGACTGAAAATCGGCTTTTTCTCTGTACTTTCTCATCTAGTTTGCATCGAATTCAGCAGTTCATTGATCTAGCTGTTTCCCATCGACGGCTGATTGCTATCACGGGTCGATCGATGATCGGAAATATTCGTACAGCTTCGGAGCTAGGTTACCTCAATCTACCACCTCATTTGTTAATCGATATTAAAGATGTTGATCGATTCGCGCCACATGAAGTACTAGTATTATCAACGGGTAGTCAGGGTGAACCTCGTTCAGCAATGGCATTGATGGCGACAAACCAACATTCCACTCTTAAAATGAATTCTGGCGATACTGTAGTTATTTCAGCTCGACAGATCCCGGGTAATGAGCAAGCAATTGGTGAAATGGTGAACAATCTATTGCGACGAGAAGCAATTGTGATACATGAAAATAACGCCGATGTTCATGTATCTGGTCATGGAGCTTACGAAGATCTTAAACTAATGCTCAGCTTGGTGCAGCCTAAGTGCTTTGTACCTTTACATGGCGAATATAGGCATTTGGTTCAACATGCAGAACTAGCTGAATTAACTGGAATTCAGCGTCAAAATATCATAGTAGCTGAGAACGGTGATCGAGTACGCTTAAATTCAGAGGGCTGCTATATAGATGGTCGAGTACATGCGGGTCTCGTTTTTATTGATGGTAAGACTGAATTGAATAACGATATTGTTTTGCATGATAGAAGACAATTGGCCACTAATGGTATTGTTGTACCAGTCATACATTTGGATTTGGAAGGTCAGTTAGCAGTTCCTGTTGATTTAGTTACACGTGGCTTTGTCCATCTAGATGCTTCCGAAGATCTGATAAATGAAGTCAAACAGATAGTTACTCAACTGGTTAAAAAATTGGATAAAACTATCAAAACACAACCAGAAAAACTACAAGAAGAAATTCGGCTGGTACTGCGCCGATTTCTGAAAGGACAAACGGGACAAACTCCGATTATTCTGTCCTCAATTTCTCAACTTGGTACGTCGGATAGCGAAAATTTAGATGTTTCTAACGAACACGAATTTAATGATGAAACATAAAAATTTAGAATGTGATATAACTCGGCTAATAGTGATTACGGTTTTATTTTTACTTATGGGGTTTGTTGGAGGAGCAAGTTGCACAGGAACAAGCGAAATATTAAAGTTCGCCGATGCAACTCAGGCCGCAGAAGAACTGGGGGCTGAAAACTTGACAGTGCTAGCCAACAATGAATTTGGCTTCCAACTTTTTCAACGACTTTATCAAAAAAACGAGAATGTATTTGTCTCACCACTTAGTATTTCCACCGCTATCACCATGACCTTGAATGGTGCAGTCGGAACAACTCAGCAGGAGATGAAACAAGCTCTCGCTTTAGCTGATCTAGACTTAGTTACAGTCAATACTGATTTTGCTAATTTACAAAAGAGTTTGCAAATCACCTCTCCTCGGATTAAGTTAAAAATTGCAAATTCGCTTTGGGGAAGAGAAGATATCCTTTTTGAACCCAGTTTTTTACAAACCAACAAAGATTACTTTAACGCTACTCTGCGAAAAGTCAATTTCAAGGATCCGGAATCAGCGACTGACATTAATCGATGGGTAAAGGATAAGACTAATGGTAAAATCGACAAAATTGTCGGAGAACTTGACCCACAAACCATTCTATTTTTAATCAATGCTATATACTTTAAAGGCAATTGGACAAAAACTTTTGATTCGAAAAAGACTTCAGAACGCAAATTTTTTCTAAGCGACAACCGCATTAAAACTGTCGAGATGATGTCGCAATCAAGTAAATATGAAGCCTACATAAGTCCAGATTTTCAAGCAATTCGCCTGCCATATGACAATGGCAGATTGGGCATGTATATCTTTCTACCTGACACCAAATATACCTTGACTGATTGGATCTCCCAACTTACTGCCAGCAATTGGAAGTTGTGGCGGTCTCAGTTCGTAGAACAAGAAGCAGATATTGTTTTACCTAAGTTTAAAATTGAATATGAAAAAAGCCTAAATAGTTATTTATCGGCTTTGGGAATGAAGCTAGCTTTTATTCCTAACAAAGCTAATTTTAGCAATATTAGTCGCGATCCATCGGACCTTTATATCGGAAAGGTGAAACACAAAAGCTATATTGAAGTAACTGAAAAGGGTACCGAGGCCGCGGCCATCACTTCAGTTCAGGTCAAAATTACTGCTATCCAACCCGATCAACTTTATTTCATTGCTAATCGACCCTTTGCTTTTGT
>CAYVHK010000279.1:0-4745 GCA_964451145.1 uncultured bacterium
GCTATTTTTCTATATTAGATATTAAAAGTATTCTTGATTAGATATTAAAATTATTCTTGGTATTCTTGAAACGGTAAAATGGACAATTCATTAATTGATATTCACGATAAAAAGTTTAATAAAGTCTGGCAATATTTTCAAAATGGATTTCGACCGCCAGTATACGATCCTGAACGGGTAGCCGGTTTTGAAGGACGGAAAACCAGTTTGACATTGAATATACCCATTTTTCAGCCTGAAATTATTCAAAAAATCCGACAGGTTTCTTCGGTATTAAAAGGTTTGGACGGTATTTACTTAATGACTGAGGAATATTATCATGTTACTGTGAAATGGCTGGGGTTTTTCACCGACCAGAAAGAACAAAAGTATGATATAGAACCAGAAAAATTGGACTTAAATATGGAGCAAGCCGAAGAAATTATCAGTCAAATTCCACCATTTGAAATTCATTTAAAACGCCTTAACGGCTTAGGTAGTTTTGTGGTTTGTGAAGTCAATGATAATGGGGCTATAGCCCGTTTACAAGGCCGATTCCATCAAGATGCCGATCACGTTCCTATCTATCCTTTAGAAGGTGAAGAATGGTTACCTCACTTAAGCATAGCAGGAATAAAATCTCAAGAAAGTATTAGCGAATTACAACAAAAGGTACACCAGCTAAGAGATATTGAGTTAGGCACAGTTTCGGTCAATGAAATTCACCTTTCGCAAGCGACATTGCAAGAGCCTTCACCTATTTGCAACACTATCCACACTTTTCAACTTTCAAATTCAGTAATTCAGTAATTAGATTGCTTTAACTTTGACAACAACTTTGGGCTGCGTTAAGATTTTGCCAGCTATCGAATAGGGAAGAGCTTGAGGTAAGTTGATTTGAAGAAGTTACATTTTCCTGTTTTGTTCATTTTTTTATTTTTTATCGTAAGACACTCCCTTAATGCGGAAGTCAGTTATCAGGAACAAGTTCAACCAATTTTACAACGTGCTTGTCAAGGTTGCCACAATCCGAGTGATCCCGCGGGCGATCTAAGCGTAACTAATTACGCCGACTTCAAAAGAGGTGGTGGAGAAGGAAACCTGTTTGTTGGTGGGAAACCCGACCAAAGTCTAATTTTCAGTTTTATCGTTGGTGATCCTCCAACAATGCCTCTTAACGCAGATCCTCTGACTGTAGATGAAATTAATTTGATTCGTCAATGGATATTAGAAGGTGCCATAGATGATACACAAAGTGAGCAAATCCCAAATCTGAACGAGCCAATCGAATACCAAAAGCCACCAGTTATTTCTGCTCTGGCGTTTTCTCCGGACGGTCATCAGTTGGCGGTTTCAGGTTATAGTGAGGCCTTAATTCATCATTCAGATGGGTCAGGGATCATTGCTAGACTAATAGGAAAATCTCATCGAATCGAATCAATTGCTTACGCTCAGGATGGTAGGACTTTAGCTATTGTAGGTGGAATTCCAGCAACATCCGGTGAAGTACAAATATGGGAGACTGACACTTACCAATTACTTCATTCAATCGAAAGTACAAAAGATACTCTGTATGGTGTTTCTTTTTCACCTGATGGTCAGTTAATTGCCTACGGGTGTTCAGACGAAACTGCCCGTTTAGTTCGAGCTAATGATTTAGGTGAAAAATTAAAATTTGATAACCACAGCAACTGGGTTCTAGGAACGGCATTTTCAGTTGATGGTACCCATCTTGTAACCGCTGGTCGAGATCGTGCTCTAAAGCTAACAGAAGTTGAAAGTGGATCCTTTATAGACGATATTAACGCTAGCAATAAGGGTTATGGTGAAATTTATAGTTTGGCTCGTCATCCTAAAAAAGATCAAATTTTAGCCGCTGGTGAGGATGGTATACCGAGGCTGTACAAAATTTTTCGTACTACTCGGAGAGATGTGGGAAATACAGATTTCAACTTAATTCGTGCTTTTGATCGACAATCATCTGCTGTTAATGTCGTTGCCTTCAGTGCCAGCGGGAAACAAATTGCTATTGGTGGCGATACTGGGGAAGTTCGTATATATGAAACTGAAACCGGTGATCATGTATGGACTCTTAGTGCTGACTCCACTTCTGTCTTTGCCTTAGCTTTCAATCCAAATAAAAACCAGATTGTTGTTGGTGGATTTGACGGATGGTTGAGAACTTTTGACTTGGAAAGTGGAAAAATAGTTAAAAAATTTATTCCAGTACCATTGAATGAAAAAACTAAAGAGAATTTAGAACAGTCATCACCAGAATTCCAGGAAATTGAACGCTAATCAATCTTAATAGTTGAATAAAAACTGTTGATCTGGATGAACTAACTACTTCAATTCCAAATGTGGGGAAGTTGTATTTGAGTTTAGTATTTATCGGATCAAAAAAATAAGCTGGTCATAGAAATTACGTTTCAGATGAGATCGCATTCAGTAGACAAAAATCGAAAGGTGCGTCTTTGGGCCTATTCCATTTCGTTTTTACTCCATCTAATTTTTCTTCCTTTTATTTCTCAGCTAAACTTGGAAGGCCGACGGAAGTTTGTTGGTCTAATTGCTGAAGAAACCTCTTATGTTCGACCAATCTACCCTGTGCTTGACGTTGTCGATCAAGTACCTCTGAAGACTAAAGTTAGTGTGGTGGAGAATGACAAACCCACTTTGGAATCAACACAAGTAAAATTAGCCAAACCGTCAACTCCGCGTCCCAAACCGACATTTGCCACAAACACATCCCTTGATTCAACTCCAGTTTTTAGCGAACGAAAGCGGTTGTTAACTAATCAGCGATTCGACTATCAGATAACTGAAAAATCAATACAATTGGATGGCCCACCAATCCAGTCAGATGAATTTTTGGTAAAACAATCAGCCCAAGAAAAACAAAAAATACGATTTACTCAACAGGGCATGACTAACGATAAAAGCAAATTTGAGCAATTCCATTCCAATGCTTACCGACCGATAACCTCAGATATTGAAACAAGGGAATTGTGGTCTAATTCTCCTCAATTACCCGCTGAACGTGGTTTGAATACCAGCCAAAAAGGGCGGCTAATCAATGGTGCAGTGAGTGGTGGAGGTCAGTCTAGTGGCAGTGCTTTCGTTGCCAGTTCGCCGGCAAATGATTATCCTTCTCTAATGAGAAATCTGGCTGCTGGTTTGGTTAATCAAGTATCAGCGAAAAAAGTCGATCTGGTATTTATCTTGGACAGAACCGCTAGTATGACTGACAATATTAGAGCCATCCGTGCCTATGTGGGCAAATTTCTGGACCAGTTTCAATTAGCTAAACGGGACGTTGGCCTTGGTCTAGTTTCGTTTTCTGATCGCCAACATATCCGGTTTAATGGAGTAACAACACGATTCCGTAAATTTAATAAGTGGATGCATAAAATTCAGATAGAAGGTGGTGGTGATTTAGCCGAATCAGGATTGGATGCTATTATGGTTGCCTTAGATAATATTAAGTTCCGCCGAACTGCTCAGACAATTTTCGTTTTTGTCACAGATGGTACTTTCCACGATTTAGATTACGATGGCCAATCCACATATAGTCTGGACCAAGTTATTGCTAATTTGAAAGAGAGACGAGTCAGGGTAGAAGTTATTGGAATTGACTATCTGCCAGTCAAACAACTGGCTTTAGCAACAGGAGGCAATTGGCATTCCATTCCAGGACGAGGCTACATGGAAAGTGTAGATTTAACTAATAAGACAATTTCCAAATTAGGCGTAATCGGAGAAGAAATTATAATTTATATTAACACCAAACCACGACCCAAATGGGTGGAAATTCGTACTAAATTACTCAGCCCACTGGGTGAGAAAATCCCTTTACAAATTTCCCATCAACGAATAGAAGTGCCCAATGATGGTAGTGCAACTATTGACTTTAAACCGGAAATAAATATCGATCAATTAGCAATTCAATCGGGAATCTATATCGCTATCTATCGTCTTTTAAATAGCCATGGTCAGCAAAGTATTTTGCGTCAGATGATCCAACGATAAATATGGACGACCGTGATGTTTGAAACCATTAGCAATATAATCTTTTGTTTCAAGTTAAGAGAATATCGGGCACTACACCAGCTATATTTTCTCTCAAAACACCCCCTACATAGAAACACAAAATTCCAGCGCCTATATTGGTTTATGCGTGTTGGCCTTTTGGTCGATACGGCGTCACCTGCAACAGATATTTTCACCGGTATCCACTACAAATAGAAAAACCGATATCAACTCTAAGCTAGAAAATATTAACGACAGATTGATGCTGGTCGGAGTCATTATCGGTTCTGTTTTACTCTTAAGAAATAAAGTCCTAAATAGATTAGGCTGATACCGATTGACATTCCACCTTTCCGCATCCAAAAGACCAGTATCACAATACCAGCTATGCCACCCCACAATTCCCATGGCAGGTAATAATCAAGTTTTCGCGTTACAGATGTACCGGTTTCACTCACTGTGCGAAATCCGGGGATGATATTTCGTCTTAAGTTCTAGATGGAGAAGGCGATAATCGTCAGGTAGGCACCTGTAGTTTGCTCACCAGCATACGGGAACCTAGGTAGACTCTGAAATCCGATTGCGCTACCTGTGATACGAATTCCTTTCCACAGCCAGTAAAAGAACCAAACTGAGAAGGAAAGGTCTAGTGGCATCAAGAATGCTAAACCGACAACGAAAGGTAGAAAATAAATTGGTGTCCAACCGATAGCGTTCCACGGTTTTTGTGTAAATAG
>CAYVHK010000280.1:0-4328 GCA_964451145.1 uncultured bacterium
TTTTATCGATGCCGCTCTTAGACCGCATCTCCTCCCGCTCTTCGATGTGCTGATCATATACTTCATTGAGTTCGTCGAGCTGTTGTTGATTGATCACGTCGGGTACGACGATATAGCCTTGTCGTGTGAATGTGTCGCGCATCGCGTCGTCCATCTTCTAATCTCCTTTACTTGTAAGAATTATAAGGGACATTTCTTGCGCATGGAATTGCTGGTAAGAATGATTTTTCAGCAGTAGCCATCAAGTTTTTTTATATATTTAGATGAACCAAGTCATGCTACTAAGTTAAGCCGAAAATTTGGTTGACGCTACTTCTCGGATTCAATTGTCATGGGGCTTGAAAAACAAGAACGGTCTTATCTTAGCATCATTCCGATTATGATTCCATTGCAGGTTGAACAAATCATCTATTCTTAAATCTATACATCTTTTCCTGCATTTCTATCTGTGTGATAAATCGACATACTTACTTAGTGGAGGTTTATTAGCAAGTCTTTTATAACAATTTATATCTATTCAGAAGATCCATATTCAATTCAAACCCAATACCTGGTCTATCAGATATGGTAACATGTCCATCAGCATCAGGAATCATCCGCGGAATAAACATTTCTGCTCTCAGAGGGTCAACTGCAACCGGATAATACTCCAAAAATTCTCCATGAGGTATACCTGCTGCTAGGGGAAGCTGAAGTTCTTGGCAACCATGTGGTGCTATCGATATCCCTCTTTCTTGAGCCAAGTTAGTTATATCTTTGGCAATGTCATATCCCGCGCAAATAGCAACATCAACATTCAGGATATCAGCGCCTTGATTGTCAAGTAAAGTTTCAAAATGGGCAAAATGGTACCCGTTTTCACCAGTAGCAATTTTAACGTTTGAGTGTTTTTTCAAAACTCCATGTTCCCTATACCAATGTATTGGCATAGGTTCTTCGAACCAATAGACACCAAATTGATCTAGCTCCTTGGCAAAGTTTAACGACTGATTCAAGTCTAAAGCACAATTGGCATCAGCCATTAGAATCACATCATCTCCGATAGCTTTTCTCGCCGCTTCAATTCTGAGTAAATCACCCTTTATTCCTTCCCTAGGATCACCAATTTTAATTTTTACAGCACCAGCGTTCATTTCATTAACATTAAATAGAACTTCATCTTGAAGTTCTTTGAGCCCTTTGCCTTCAGCGTAATATCCACCAGCAATGTAAGTTCTGATACGGTTTTGAGCACCTCCCAATAGTTTGTGAATCGATTTTCCTAATGCCTTACCTTTTATATCCCAACAGGCAATATTTATTGCTGCGAGAACTTGGGTGTTTATTCCACCAGGCCCTAATATTTTTATATGTTTTTCGCCTAAATCTTCAGCTATCTTTCTAGTTTCAGTTGGATCTCTACCAATTAACAAACTACGAAAATAATCTACAAAAGGAGGAAATATATGCAAAGGCCTTTCGGCAGCCGTTCCTCCATTCCAGCCAAAACCATCAATGCCTTCATCCGTCTTAATCGTAACTTTGTGCAGTCGGCCTGGACCGTAAAAGTGTCCTCCATTCCAAATGCCTGGTCTGTTCCATTCAAAAATTTCACTTATTACGTCAATAATTTTCATCGTATTGCGATCTCTTATTTTCAAGGTTTTGTGAATAATTTCGATCAAAGGTGGTAAGTTCTCATAATCGTTCCTACCATTGAAACCTTCCTTCATTTGGTTGAAATTAAATTTAAAAAGCTCAAAGATCTTAATTCAACAATTTCACTGCCAAAAAATAGTATAATCCGATGAGCTGGCCATGAAAGCACTAATATTTTTGTTTTATTATATCTTTATTTTGATTGCTTATAAAATATACAAATCAAAAACTATTGGTCCGATGGGGAAAAATTTTTGAGGTTAAAAAACAACGAGGAAATAAGAATCAAATATGAAAAGACTGTATTGGAGATGGAAAGAGGGATTATTAATTCTCTAATTCTTATTATATTTTAATCCATTATCGATACAATTGCGAAGAGTATAAGTCAATAAATTGATACAACAAAGTGAAATTTGTCAAATAAAAATGACAATTCTGCTGTGTTCCGGTAACTTTACACTTGAAATTTCTAAAAACAAAAACCTAATAAAGATTAATTGATTTCTAAACGTTTAACCAAACTGGTTACCTTCTTTTTTGCATACCTAATTTTTAACCTGCCACAAGTATTTGCTCACTTGGATTCGACAAATCAAATTGTAAAAACATGTGTTGCGATGCCTATTAAAACCGAAACACCGATAATTGATGGAAGGCTTAACGATTTGATTTGGAAAAAAGCAATGAGCTCCATTGGTTTCCACCAACGAACTCCTCACCAAGGAAAGGCGGCTACTGAAAAAACCTCATTTCAGGTTGTGTACGACAATAAAGCGCTCTATTTTGCCATAATTTGTCACGATCAAGCAGTAGAAAAAATCAGGACTCGTTTGGGGAGGCGGGATAGCCATTTAAAATCGGATCGGGTCTCGATTCATCTAGACACCTATCATAGTCATCATACCAGTTATGAGTTCTCCGTCTATGCTTCAGGTGTCAAACGAGATGCGGTTTATACCGAAGATAGTGAAGCTGATGATCGCACTTGGGATGCAGTTTGGGATGTGGAGACTGAAATTAATGAACGTGGCTGGCAGACAGAATTCCGAATTCCCTTCCATGCTGTACGCTTTAATCAAAGTGAGAAGCATACATGGGGTCTAAATATCATTCGTCATATCAGTCGTAAAAACGAAAGCTGTTTTTGGACCTTAATTAAACGGGAGGATTCAGGTTGGGCTTCTGGATTTGGTCATTTAGCTGGTATTCAAGACATTGAGCCGTCAAAACATATTGTTATTTTGCCATACTTAATGAGTGGACTAAATTACCAAACCCAATCCATCACACCCACTAGACAGTTAGGTGGAAATACGATTTATGGCTTAACTTCTGGCACTACTATCTCAGCAACACTTAATCCAGACTTGGGTCAAGTTGAGGCTGATCCGGCTGAATTAAACTTGTCTGTATTTGAAAGTTACTTTGAAGAGAGACGCCCATTTTTTGTGGAAGGTAGCGACATTTTTCAGACCGGTCATCATCCCAAAATTTTCTATTCTCGACGAATAGGAAAACCGCCTGACTATTTCAAGCTAGAGAGCCAAACTAATACATACCAACGACCGGAAGCCACTACAATTTTGTCAGCTGCCAAAATTACTGGTCAAACTCAAAGCAATACCAATTTCGGGTTTTTAAGTGCGGTTACGGTACCTGAATATGCTTATGCTAATCGGAATAGTAATGAGCGATTACTAATTGAGTCTTTAACCAACTATTTGGTTGGGCGTTTAAAACGAGATGTATTGTCCGGCAATTCGTATGTCGGTGGCATTGCCACTGCAGTCAATCGACGCAACGCATCTCCTGCTTATGTCCAAGGATTTGATTGGAATATTAAATTCCCAAGTAGAGGCAAAGATTTGAACCAATATCAATTCGAAGGGTTATTTTCGACCAATCAAAAAAGGCAATTGAAACGAGATCAAAGCGGTATGTTCGCACGTACCGCATTGGGAAAAAGAAAAGGGGGGTACACTTGGAAATTTATTAGCGAAACTATTTCACCTGACTATGATGTGAATGATCTCGGTTTCAATGATATGCGCCCAGCAGGTGTATATTATTTGGGATTCGACTCTCACTTTGATAGAAATAAACCCGTAGGGCCATTCCTTAGGATTACTGCTGGAATTAATGGTTGGGTCGACTGGAATTATGACGGCCAGCATATTAGCTCAGGTTCAGACTTAATTTTAGATGTGGAACTCGAGAATTTTTGGCGTCTTGGATGGGTAGTTGCCCGAGATTATCGAGGGTTAAATGAGGATTGGGGGGTTCAGCTGTTACAACCTTCTGCTTGGGGATTTGACTTTTTTTTAGATACAGATAATCGAAAAACGATAACGTTTGCTCTTAACTCTAGATTCTGGCAAAGAGATGATGGATCAAGTTATGAAAAGGTATTACAATTTAGCACTGGAATAAAACTCACAGATAATATAATGTTAAGTTTAGAACCCAATTATAATCAACGTTTTTCTTCTTCCCAGTGGATCGATGAAATTCAGATTGAAGGGGAAAAACAATATCTTTTTGCTGAGTTAGACAGTCAAAGTATCGACTTTGCCACACGGATGAATACCAGTTTTTCTTCGAATTTGAGTTTGGAGTTGTTTCTTCAACCATTTGTGGCAACTGGTAACTATACTAACTATAAAACGCTATTAGCACCACTTACTTAT
>CAYVHK010000280.1:4338-4719 GCA_964451145.1 uncultured bacterium
TATCTTTTGATGAAAAATATTTACCTGAAAATCAAAACTTTTATTATCGTTCAGTTAGGAGTAATTTTGTTATTAGATGGGAATATCAACTAGGCAGCAGCCTATTTTTCGTTTGGACACAATACCGGCAAGTCGAAAATAAACAGGTAGAAAATTCACGGTTGAATCCTCTAAAAGAGTTCATGCGTACTTTTTCGGATGTAGGAGATCATCTTTTGCTAATAAAAGTCACTTATTGGCTTGGAATTTAGCGATTCTAAAATTTCGCCTGATCGTAGTTTGATATCAGTTTCATTTTGTTGAATAGAATTTCAACTTTTAATTTTTGGCAGGTAACTTTGCAAGGTCAAAAGAAGAATAAGATTCCTCAAGATACGAGAG
>CAYVHK010000281.1:0-844 GCA_964451145.1 uncultured bacterium
AAATAGAATTAAAAAACTGCTCGGCCAAAAAGTTGCATCTCTTGACAATCAATCCGATCATCGGCCAGCCTTTATTGGTCAAAGTATTCATGAAGCGGTCGTAGTCGGTAACCTTGAAGGCATTAAACAACATATAGTTGCTAAAAACGATCTGAATCAAAAAGATCCTAGCCCGCAAGGACAAGGGGCTTCAGCATTACATATAGCATCAATCTTTGGCCAACTAGAAATTGCGAAAGCACTAGTTAAGGCTGGTGCAGATCTTAATCAGACAGACAAGGAGGGCTCAACCGCGGTCCATGCGGCAGCCTTTTTTGGGCATGAAAAGATTCTTTTGACCTTATTAGATGCTGGAGCAAATCCAAATCAACCAGATAATAAAGGCACAACAGCTCTTGCTTCAGTAACTGCCCCTTGGATTGGTGTTAAAGGTATATATGATTTTGTGGATGCACTGATATTTAAACCATTAGGAAAACCTTTGGATATTAGGCGAATTCAAACAGTTAGACCTAAGATTGTTGAGATTATTAAATCTGCAATTGACAAAAAAGAAATTGTTGAATAAATCTTACCTACAGGTACATGCATATTTTAATTTATACTGAGACCATGTGGGGGCCGGTCACATGTCAAAGTTACTATGACGAAGAGATGGGAAAAAAGCATGCCACAGAAAATCATATTAATACACACTTTTGTGAAATTACTGGCGTTTCACATTTGGTAGAAGCACTTTGATAACTGATCTTCAGAATATAGAAAGCAGAAACAAGTTGAAACAAGCCAAACATTCCATACATTTTATAAATGCTCTTTTATTTTGATTTAATAATCTCCATTT
>CAYVHK010000281.1:854-4717 GCA_964451145.1 uncultured bacterium
TGCCGGTTCTTGGATCCAAACAATCATCTGGCTCCTATTTTCACTGATAAAGAATACGAAAAATCTCTCGTCTCTGGGCTTTTAGAAAATCAATTTGTTTTGACTTCCGATGGTTTGAGCCGTCAGATTCAGCTCCAACCTTACCAAGATATGTTCATTTGCCCGGCTTTTAATCCAGAGACTCAACATTGCACTATCTATCAAAACCGACCACTAGATTGCCAAATTTATCCATTTATGTTGATGTGGAGTATTGATCGGCGATCAGTTTTGTTGGTTGTTGATCAACTATGTCCTTACACTGAAAGTGAAATGGAAAGCCAGAATTTCAAAATCTACATCAATGAAATCACTGAGTTTTTGGAATCTATTAGAGAACAAATAGCTCAGAATTACAGTTTGATTGGTCCTTTTCAGGAGGATGTATTCATTGTTCGACAGCTGAAGCAGTTGACGCAATTGATTGGTAACCAATGCGTGCCCTGACAATAGCAGACCAACAGATTTTCAATCAATACTTGTCCCGTGCCCATCTGCATTGGCAAATACAGACTGACTTCGTATCTCCACCTTCTGCCTACTCATTTGCGGCCCATTATATATGGCGTGATTTTTACGATTTTTTTTGGACCACTCAATATGATTATCTTTGTTTGTTCGCCAGGCAAGATGGAGACTTCTTTATGCCGATTGCCCCGTTTGGTAACCGTCCTTTAGAACCATCGATTCTAGAATGGGTGTTCAATTTCATGCAAAATGAAAGCCAACGGACACATATTTTACGTGTTGAAAATGTTATCAGTTCCCCAAATCAGCTGATAGGTTTTCAAATGTTTTTAACTGAAACTGAGTACATCTACTGTCGGGAAAAATTAGGTAATCTCAAGGGAAATGCTTATAAAAGCAAACGGCATGCGATCAACCAGTTTCAAGCGAATTACCCAATGGCTCAGGTCTCAATTTTTCAACCAACTGATGCATCCGACTGCTTGAAATTATACAAAGAATGGTCTATGAGTCGTAACAGATCTTATGTTGAATCTAAAAACGAAATTGCTCAAGCTTTGTTAGCTGATTCTTTCTTTGCCCATAAGCAGGGATTAGCAGTTGCAGATCAATTAGGTTTGTTCGGTCTTGTAGTTAGAATTCGTGGTCGTCTTTGTGCTTATACACTCGGATACGACTTGTCGTCTACCATTTTTTGTGTTTTATTTGAGGTGGCAGATTTAGATTATAAAGGTTTGCCACAATTCATCTTTCATAAATTATGTTTGCAACGCCATGAACGATGGATTAATGTTATGGGTGATTCCGGCTTGCCCAACCTAAAACGTGTCAAAGCATCTTATCGACCAGATCGGTTAGAGCTTTGTCGATCAATAAAAAGATCAGATTTCTAATTTGACTCTCCCTTGCTGAATAAATCTGATCGTGTTAGATTGAATTGTTCTGTTTGGTCAGGAATTCCTCCAACTTTCTGTTTTCATTTTATCCTTTTCAAATCTACGTTCTGAGAATCTAGTAATGAATCAAAAAAACGTTATTATGTACACTGATGGGGCTTGTAGTGGTAATCCAGGTCCTGGTGGCTATGGGGTTGTCTTATCCTGCCAAGGCGAACAAATAGAGTTTTCACAAGGTTTTCGTTGGACCACGAACAACCGAATGGAAATTTTGGCCGCTATTGTCGGTTTGGAAGCAATTCAATTACCTTCTCAGGTTCAAATATACAGCGATTCGAAATATTTGGTTGATGCTATGACCAAAGGATGGGTTAATCGATGGCAAGCTAATGGCTGGATGAGAAATAAAAAAGAGCAGGCCAGCAACATTGATCTTTGGCAACGGTTACTACCACTTTGCCGGCAACATCAAGTCGAATTTATTTGGGTAAAAGGACATGCCGGCCATCAGTGGAACGAGCATTGCGACCGATTAGCTCGTGAAGCGCTATATGCGCCTCAACTTCTGACTGATGATGGATATCAAAAATTAACCTAACTGGAGTTTGTTTAATGCCGGATTGTTTTGTTGATCATCGTTTTGAAATTGATAACGAAATTTATACATTAAAGGTTGGAGCCACAAAAGCCGAAATTGTCCCTCAAATCGGTGCCAATTGTACTCATTTCGCCATTGAAAGAGAAGAAGAGTGGATTGACATTATCGATCCTCCCCCTAATTTATCAAAGTTGAAAGAAAGACCATCGAGCTTTGGTAATCCGATCTTATTTCCGTTTCCTAATCGAATTCAAGATGGCAAATTTAATTTTGAAGATAGTAATTATATTTTTGATAAATCCACGACTGCTCCCAATTCGATTCACGGCTTATTACTCAATCATGCTTTCGTTGTAACCAAATTCGGTATTAGTTCTGATAATCAGCCTTCATCTGCATATATTACGTGCGAAGTCGAATCAAACAAATCGGATTGGATAATGCGTCAATATCCGTTTAATTTCCGATTTGAAATTACTTACACTTTGACTGAAGGATGTTTAGATATGGCTATCATTATCGAAAATCGGGGTCAAAAACGGCTACCAATGGGGTTTGGTACGCATCCTTATTTTCGTGTTTTATTTTCCTCAGAGTCAAAACTAGAAAATAGTTGGATTACAATTCCAGCTACTCAGTATTGGGAACTGAATGAATTTTTACCAACAGGTCGCATATTAGAAACCAACGACCCGGAACTTCTCAGTGGCAAGTGTTTTGCTAGTTTGCAATTGGACGATATTTTCACCCATTTAATACCTGCAGAAAATGGGAGCTCAATTTGTCGTATTGACGATAAAACAGCTGACGTTAGTGTACAAATCGAAGCGGATTTAAACTTTCAACAATGGGTCGTTTATACACCACCTGATCGATCGACTATCTGCTTTGAACCCTACACTTGTCCTACCGATGCCATCAACCTAGAAGCTAGAGGCATAGCGGCTAATTTAATTGTATTAGAACCAATAGGTGGGGACAACTCAACCTTTTCAGCTAATATAAAATTTCGTGTTGAATCGTAATTTAAATATGTTGAAATTGACAATGCAATTTGGTCTAACTCACTTGTTGAGTGAATACACTCATCTATTAAGCGGTCGATCTGTAGGACTCATTACCAACCAAACTGGGGTAGACGAAAATTTACGTAGCAATGTGCCACTCTTAGCAGAACATTGTCAAGTAAATGCCCTCTTCAGTCCAGAACATGGTTTAAGCGGAATGGCTCAAGCCGGTATAAAAGTTTCTTCAGATGACAAACAGTTAATTCCAATTCACAGCCTTTATGGTCAAATCAAACAACCAACTCCAGATATGCTAGATGAACTTGATCTACTTATTTTTGATATTCAAGACGTTGGTGCTAGATTTTACACCTACACTTGGACCATGTACCGAGCCATGAAAGCGGCAGAGGAATCAGGTCTAGATTTTATGGTATTGGATCGACCGAATCCAATTGGTAGTAGAATTGTTGGTAATGTCTCAGAGTCCGTATTCCTCTCCTTCGTCGGTCAACATCCAATACCAATCCAACACGGCATGACGATTGGTGAACTGGCACAATTGTTCCGATCTGAATGTAAGTTAGATATAGATCTCCAAGTGATACCGATGTTACCAAACCAAAATCGAGAACTGTTTTTTGAGCAAACAGACTGGATATGGGTTCCTCCATCGCCTAATATTCCAAATCGACGAACGGCTCAACTCTATGTTGGCACTTGCCTCATCGAAGGCACCAACCTGTCAGAAGGTCGCGGAACTACCAAGCCTTTTGAATGGATCGGTGCGCCTTGGTTAGACAGTCAGTGGTTGGCGGGTGCATTTAACGAACTAGCTTTATTGGGCATTAAAGC
>CAYVHK010000282.1:0-4683 GCA_964451145.1 uncultured bacterium
GGCCGTGATCTCCTTACCATCGACATAGATTTTTCTTTCCTTTTTGGATTGATTTACCCAAAAATTAAGATTGTGCCAAGTGTCTTTTTTACAACATTTGGATCAGAATCGTGGTCATTACCATAAAAACCCAGTCGAACTTGACCAGTATTGTAAATTCGGCAATGCGAACTCAAGTTTTTGGCATTTTTTCATATTGAGAGATGATCACTTGTTGATTGTGCACTTAGATTTGAACCACAACTGGATAGTAAAGTCCCGCTCATACAGCGGAATATGTAGTGCAGTAAGCCAAGTTTTCCCATCACACTCAAATCTACCAGAAATCTTCCCATCAACCCATATTCCATGCCCGTCGTTTTTGGCATCATTTCCATTGCCCCTCTTCAAACAAAATCGCCAAAACCATTTTCTTCGAAAAATCTTGAGCTAGTAAATTTGATCTCACCAGTAAAATTAAAATTGATCGGAAAATCATTCTTAGAATATTCTCAAAAATCTTCTTCTTCATCTCCCACATAATAGCAGAAATCGGATTATTTGAAAACAAGAGTAGATTTGGTTCCTATATCATAAGGAATTGGCCACAAGAAAAAGACTTCCACAAAACCTCAGTAGGACGGTGAAAATTCAAAAAAGAAAAAATGATTTAAATATTTTTACAGGCTAAGGCTATTTAATCAGTTTGTGCACTTTACGGAATTCTAACTTCTTGTGGTGTTAAGACGCTGATTGAAGCTGGAATCTGATTCCATTATTTTGCCAACCATGTTTCAATTTGTTGTTCATTTTCATCGGTCCAAGGGGAAATGTCTTCGATGCAGAGACGATCGTAACCACTGTAGACGCGTGACATGATATCGTGGTATGTTCCATCAGCCTTGGCTTTGTTACTCCATATAATGAAGCTTTCTTTATCGTATTGCTTAGCGCGAGCGTCAATTCCTTCACAATCAAAATTAGTAGTAAGGACTAGATCTAACTGCTGGGCTGTATTCATTTCCTTTTCAATAAGGTCTACGGTTTCGTTGGGATCTTGACTAACGTTGAAAAGTTCGGACTCAAATCCGACGTGCTTGACATATTTCCAATCGCCTTGACGAAGCATAAAGGTACCGGTAGCACAACGGTCGCCATGGTATTCACACATAATCCAGTCGCGCTGGCGTTTACCAGTACCAGTTAGTTGTGGTAGGAATGATTCACCATCGAGCGTCTCAGGATAACCTAGGTGATTGGCAAAATTAGTGTAATTAATTTCGGCCATATCCATGAAGGTTGGATAGAGGTCAACAAGGGAAACCGGCGTATCGATGGTTTTGCCCTTTTTCACATCGGGACCTCGAACAATCAAAGGAACATGAGTAGAAGCTTCGTACATTGAGCGTTTGAGAACTTGGTTTTGGTCTCCAGCCATTTCACCATGATCGCCGGAAAAAATGACATAAGTGTTTTCACGCATACCTAGGTCATCAATGGTTTTTAATACACGGCCAACCATTTCATCAAGAGCAGCGATCATGGCGAAATACGTATGACGAATTTGGTGAACGAGTTTTTTCGAAAATTGTTTGTCGCAATTTTTTGTCACACGTTGATAGGCAATGGCTTCATTGCGTGTAGCTTCGATTGGCATGAGCGTTGGTGGAATGTCGATTTCGCTTTCACCAATTAAAGGCATGTGCCGTTTTTCTGCGGTGAATGCTGGATGTACTAATCCTGTAGTAAGATAAAGCCAAAATGGGCGATCAGAATTGGCATATTGGTGTAGTTGGTGAATAGCTTGATAGGTACGATCCCAGTCTCGTCCATTAGCCTGACCGTCATCCACGACCTGTGGTAAAGTGGTTCGACAAAGTGGGCGTCGAATGTTAGCAGCACGTGTCCAAGAACCGATACGATCACGAATAGAGTGTTTGCCATAAGCATAATCGATGGGACCAATAGCAGACGTTTGGTATCCAGAGCTTTCGAGGGTGTCCTGATAAGTTGGAGTTCCTTGTTTCAGGCCTTCATGATTGTTCCAGCAATCGTCATAATTGGGATATTTCCCACTCCACATGCTGGCACGTGAAGGCGTACATACAGGACAGTTTGTATAAGCATTGGTAAAGATTGCGCCATCGTTGGCGAGGCGATCTATGTTAGGCGTAGCGTTTTGCATGGCAGGATGTCCCATGCAGCCCATTTTTCTACCGTCCATACTTTCCGCATGGATTAAGATGATGTTAGGTTGTGAAGCCATTTCAAAATCCTTTTTATGTATATGAGGTAATTGATAGCCATCTGCCAACTATCCTTATCATCACCACTATTAGTCAGATTAAATCTCAAAATTGTATAAATGACGTAATTGAACATTTATACAATTGTTTCCCATTTTTTACCACTTACGAATCTTATTATAACAGTTATTACTCTCCTATTAAGATTCATAAAATTATAATATTGTTTTCAATTAGTGAAATCATAAAATCTTTAGTTTATTCTGTACAATATATCAGATGGTAAATTTATGCAGGGTATTTCTTCCACCAGAAATGATTTTCGGATTAAAATGGTAATACCGAAAATAGCTGGAATCATTGGATATTTATTGAAAGTAAGAATCGGCGAAACGATCATTAGGCTATAAGTCCTAATAGGGATAGATTGATCGAGGTTTTTCCCAACGTAGGCGCAGGGGATAATATATAATCGGGATGGTTAACGACAGTGGGAAAAACAATTAAGAAAACAAAAAACTAATAGAATTTTTGATATCCGTCTTCCGGGCGTGAGTTGTGTTTCTTCGCGTTTTTAGTAAAAGATTGGTTGCTTTAGTCCTTGATTTGAAAATTTCTATTTTAGTTGAGGGTGAATTCGATAAAAGCAATATTGTGCTACTCTGGGAGTTCAACGTGGGGCCAACATTTTCGGAACCAGTTCTGTGCGGAGGTTATATTTTTATTGGTACCAGAGACGGGTATCTTTACTGTCTCAAGGCGGATGGTCAATATTATCCAGCATCCAGTGAAAGAATTAAATGGGATTTTAAGGCGCAAGGTGCAATCAATCGAAAAGTCGAAGTCGGCCCAAAACATGTTTATTTCGGATCTAACGATGGCAAGATCTATTGTCTGGATAAATCGAGTGGGGAATTGGTTTGGTTCTATGAGATTACAGCAGTGGGAAATAGAGCATTTAGGCGATTTTCGTCTCCTTTGGCTCATGAAGGAAAACTATTTATCGGTGATACAGACAAGAATTTGTATTGCTTAGATGCGTCTTGTGGGAAACTTCTATTGAAGATCGAAATGTCTGACTGGGTGGGTTCTCGGCCTGTTGCGCAAGGAGACTATACCTATGTTGCTTCGATAAATGGAGTTGTTGCTAAGATTAACTATGTGAAAGAAAATGGAAAAGTAGTATGGGAAAGGCGGGTTGGAAAACACTGGATCTACGCCGACTTATCATTATCAAGCGATAAGGTTCTACTGAATGATTCAAATCTGTATTGTTATTGCTTGGATACAGAAGGTGAAGAATTATGGAGGCATAGTCTAATTAAAGGCTTCTTCAGAGGCGGTTACCGAATTTTTACTGATCAGATCGCTGAAGGGGCATACTACTAGTCAAAACCGACGGCAGCTGATGGTCTAATCTATGTAGGTACTCTGAGTCGGTTCGTCTATGAGTTGGACGCCGAGAATGGGAAAGAAAGATGGAAATTTGAACCGGGGTTTCGGTATCAGAAGCACCCGTTTATGATCAGGATAAATTTTATGTCGGTCAGCAAGGAGGAGAAGATGATTTTTACTGTCTTAATGCTCGCACCGGGAAGTTGATCTGGAAACAAAATGTTGGCTGGATATGGGGTTCAGTCAATATTTTGTCGGATAATCTGGTCTTTATTCCCAGTGTAGACGGCTATGTGAACTGTCTGAATTCGCAATCGGGTCATATTATCTGGCGCTATCGTACCAAACGATCTACTTGCAGTGAACCACTAGTAATTGGTGATTATGTTTTTTTTTGGAGGTTAGAACCACGATCTATACAAGTTCAATAAGAGAAATGGTGAACTAATCTGGAAATACCAGCTTAATGGAGGATCCGATTCCGGGGCACTGGTCAGCGCTGAAGGTATGATTTTTTTACCGGTGGGTGGTTCAACATTTCGGTGTCTTGATCCAAACTCAAGAGAGGTGATATGGACACCCAATCTGGAGTCTAAGATGTTCAATGTTACTTCAGCATACAATGACCGAAAGGTCTATATATCAACATTGAATGGCATCGGTCTGGGTGGTATACCCGTTTCTGCTCAAATTTTCGCGCTTGATTCTCGGAATGGTGAACTGATCTAGACATTTAGTGAAGGAGGTGGACTGACTGGTCCTGTAGTTGCCAATAACGGTCGTGTTTACTTCGGATCGACTGTTGCTCTGGTCAATTAGGATGGAAAACAAAACGGAAGAATTGGTGCCAGCCATTTACAAAGGTAAAGTGTACATACTCAATTCGGGCAGATACCTGCATGCAATCGAATAAAAGACACGTAGTATCGCATTGCTGCTTACTCAGGTAAATCTTCGCAAGCCTAAATAAAACACAGATACATACTGGGTTAGAATTTTCGGCCCGTGCCGGGGATGCCGTATAAAAAACAGCACTTTTTTGATCATCTGTTAGATCTAAAAA
>CAYVHK010000283.1:0-4669 GCA_964451145.1 uncultured bacterium
AAAATTTCATTATCCTTCCTGATCAATTTGAGTTAAATTTTCTCTAAGAATAGGGCCGTAATCAACTTTACCGTGATCTACAAAAGTACATAAGGCCAAGTCCTCTTCTTCTAACTCTAAACAGCCCAATTGTTGAGCTAGATCAGTTTGTTTAGTGATTAGAGCCCGAAGAAGTTGGGTTGGCAAGATATCAAGTGGCATCACTTTTTCGTAATTGCCAGTCGGAATCATAGCTCTTAGACTACCTTCTGTTGATGTAGTAAAATCAAACTGTTTTGATGGGGACAAACCGGACACAAAGCTAGGCTTAATCGAAAACTTATTTCCACCAGCACCTGCCCATCCCAAAAATTCTCGCTGGTGTCCTTCTTCCAATACCGATATTTGATTATGATAGCGGCCAAGATAAGCAAATGCTCCTTTAGCCTCAAAGCCATTCAAAACCGAACCAGAGATAATACGTGTATTATCTTCATTTATAATTTCTTCAGCAACCAAATCATTGATGGAAGCCCCCAATCGTGTTTTGATAAAACGAGGGGACTTGATTTGTGGTCCTGCCATAGAAATGATACGTTCTACCCACAATCGGCCTGTTGTAAATAATTTGCCAATGGCTATAACATCTTGATAACTGATGGCCCAGACCGTTTTATTTGCGCTTACGGGATCAAGAAAGTGGATGTGGGTGCCAGTATTCCCCGAAGGATGTGGGCCTGCAAAACTCTGCAGTTGGATGTTCCCTGAAACTGAAGGCAAATTTTTTCCCTCTGCGTGGCAGACAAAAGTCTTCCCGTTGGTTAATTTAGATATAATCTTTAAACCACTGGAGAAATCACCTGTATACTGGTCAATAACCAATGCTGGGTCTAATGCTAATGGGTTGGTATCCATAGCATTAACGAAAATTGATTTAGGTTGGCTATCTGATGGCGGGTTTTTGGAATATGGCCGGGTGCGGAATGACAACCAAAGTCCTGACTCTAATAACAAATCCCTGATATGAGTTACATCAATATTTTCTGGGCTGGTGGATTGGTAGTGATCAAATTCGACTTGCTCTTCTTGAGAGCTAACTTCAATGACAATGCTCTGAAAAACACGTCGTTGGCCTCGATTTAAATCAATAACTTTACCAGCTGCTGGAGCTGTATAAGTAACACCAAGTTGTCGCTTGCATTCAAAGAGCGGTTGTCCTATTTTGACCTGTTCGCCAACTTGCACCAACATTGTTGGTCTCATATTAATATAGTCCAAACCAAGAACAGCTACTTGGCTAACCGACTTCTTTTCATCAAGTTCTGAAATAGGATTTCCCGCAATTGGTAAATCCAATCCTTTACTAATTTTGTACATAATTCATTAGAACCTTGTCCATTCAATGAATGATTATTTTAGGTGTTGCCTTACATGCGCAAAACACCTGACGACTCACTCTTAATATGTCTCCACTAAAATAACACAATCTATGGCTTCTGGGTGATTAGACCAATAGTATACTACCATCAAAAAAGTGGCTAACCGAAAATTATATATAGTCCAGAGATGAGTAGCGAGGGCTGAAAGGGATGAGCTAAGTCTCATAAAAACAGAAAAGTGGCTTGATTGAGGAAAGGTAAGTCGTAAATTTACTAACATTATCCATAGGGGCTATAGTTGCCACCTATCCGCCAAGCAATTCTACTTGGCACCGTCTCCGTTAACTTAGCTGTAATAAAAACGCCATATTCTTGCACATTTGAATTAGGCTGTCAAGAGCATTTTGAAAAAAACAAATTGGATGTGATAACCTATAATCCTTGACTTTAATTGCGAATTAGATAAATGACTCCCCAAATAACGAACAATCCAAAATAAAAATATGCTGAGGCTTTTCTTTTATGGACAAATTTCTCATTAATGGTGGACAAACACTAAAAGGGATAATTAACATCAGTGGTTCCAAAAACGCTACTCTGCCAATAATCGTGGCTGCAGGCATCTTAGGCCAATCACAAAGTGTGATTACTAATGTCCCTAATTTAACGGATGTCCAAATGCTCTGTTCATTATTGGAACAACTCGGAGCAACGACCCATTTAAAGAATGGCCAATTGACCATTGATCCGATCGACCAATCTTCTCACGAAGCGCCTTATGATTTAGTGCGAAAGATGCGGGCTTCTATATACGTTCTTGGTCCTTTATTAGCAAGAATGGGTCAAGCAAAAGTCTCTTTTCCAGGAGGTTGTGCCATTGGTCCTCGACCGATAGACCTACATTTGAAAGGTCTAGAGAAACTAGGAGCTGAAATAGAGGTTGTTGGTGGATATATTGATGCTCGGACTAGTGGGTTGAAAGGTGATGAAATTTATCTTAAGGGCGTTTTTGGTACAAGTGTTGGTGCTACTGCCAACGTGATGATGGCAGCGACACTTAGTAAAGGAACGACTACTATACGGTCAGCTGCTTGCGAACCTCATATCACTGATCTGGCCCGTTTTCTCAACAAAATGGGAGCTTGTATCGAGGGCATTGGGACGACAGAGCTAAAAATTCACGGGGTCAATTCGCTAAGTGGAACTTGTCATTCAGTATTATCTGATGATATAGAGACTGGAACATTTATGGTAGCTGCAGCAATGACCCGAGGAGACTTATTTCTTCAAGGAGCTAACAAATCCAAAGTGCAAGCAATTACAGAAAAATTGGTTCAGATTGGAGTTAAATTGTCTTGGCAAAACGATGGAGTACGAGTTCTCGTCGATCAACAGTTAAGTCCGACAGATATCCGCACAGACGTTTACCCCGGTTTCCCAACCGATATGCAAGCTCAAATTATGGGATTGCTTAGTCTAGTACCCGGTGTGAGTGTACTGACCGAGACTATTCACCAAGACCGATTCATGCATGTAGCTGAGCTTAATCGACTAGGTGCCAATATTCGCGTTGATGGTAATACTGCCATCATTCGTGGAGTGAAGCAGTTAAGCGGAGCACCTGTTATGGCTTCAGATTTGCGGGCGGGTGTCGTTTTGGTCCTAGGTGGATTAGCTGCCAAGGGGCAAACGATAGTTTCACGGATTTACCATATTGATCGTGGATACGAACAAGTAGAAGAAAAGCTTTCAGCTGTTGGTGCTGATATCAGGAGACTTACAATATGATTCGTATTGTTCATTTTTTATCGTCAGAAGCTCAAGAATTCATGGCTAAACTAGACCGTAGAGGCCAGTTTGAAGACTCGCATGTTTTGAGCATCGTTTGTAAAATCCTAAAGGAGGTGAAAGCGGATGGTGATCAAGCAGTTATTAAGTACATAAATCAATATGATTCGGATCAAGTAAATATAGAAAATCTACAAGTAACAGAAGATGAATTTAAAGATGCTCAACAGGTCGTTGATAATGATTTTGTGTTGGCCATTCATCAAGCCAAGGAGAATATTCAACAATTTCACCAACGTCAAGTTCGTCAATCTTGGATTACAACAGAAGAGTCGGGGGTTATTTTGGGACATCTAATTCGTCCGCTCGATCGAGTCGGTGTTTGTGTGCCATCGGTCAGTCAACTCTTGGTTTCGTCTCTGTTGATGAATGTTTTGCCAGCGAAAGTTGCAGGTGTGAAGGAGATCGCTATTTTTATGGGGCCAAAGCCAGACGGTACAATAGATCCACACATGTTGGTTGCCGCTAATATCTGTGGAACCGAAGAGGTTTACAAATGTGGTGGTGTACCTGCAGTCGGTGCAATGGCCTATGGTACTGAAAACATACATTCAGTAGATAAAATCGTTGGTCCGGGTAATCCTTACGTTCAAGAGGCCAAACGCCAAGTGATGGGCTTGGTCGATATTGACAAAATTGCTGGCCCCAGCGAAGTATTGGTCATTGCTGATGAGCGAGCTCAGCCATCGTATGTTGCAGCAGATATGATTTCCCAAGCCGAACATGGAACTGATTCTTCGGCCATATTAATAACGACTTCTTATGCCTTAGCCGAATCAGTGAAAGATCAAATCCAAATTCAAACAGCCCAACTGCCACGAAAGGCGGAAATCGCTGGTTCATTTGCCAATTATGGTTTGGCTCTAGTAGTTGAAAATCTAAACCAAGCTATAGAGTTGGCTAATCGCATTGCCCCTGAACACCTTGAACTGGTTGTCGCAGAACCATATAGTGTTTTAGGCCAAGTTCGCAATGCAGGTGCGATTATGATTGGTGAATATACCCCCGAATCAGTAGGTGACTATATGGCCGGGCCTAACCATGTATTGCCAACTGGTGGTACAGCGAAGTTCGCATCACCATTGAGTGTTGATGATTTTATTAAAAAAACTAGCTTGATACAATATACACAATCAGCATTGAAACAAGTTAGTCATCAAATAGTAAAGTTAGCAGAGACTGAAAATCTACATGGACATGCAGCGGCTGTTACCATTCGGCAGCCTTAGGTAATTAATCCACCTGTAGCAATTTTAGTCATGCGGTACAACCGATAGAATGGATTGGGATCTGATTGGCTCAAATGCTACATGTAATTTCCACTGAAATTAATCGGGCATTTAGGAACTAAATTACATACTTTTAAAGTGAAATCTTTTGTTGAATCCTGGCTTTTGTTGTGATATATTTGTGCGATTTTGGAAAAAACTATTTTTCTATATTAGAGATTATAAGTCTTCTTG
>CAYVHK010000284.1:0-4567 GCA_964451145.1 uncultured bacterium
ATCAGCGCTCAAAGATTTTACGCGAGCCGTCGAACTTGGTTGTAAAAAAGTAGAGGTTTTTGAAATGAGAGGTCAATGTTATGAACAAATTGGCCAATTTCGGCTAGCGGCTATTGACTTTAGTAAAGCAATAGATCTAGAACCTGAGAGACACTTTAACTATTATCATCGGGCTAACGCTTTTCGACAGGGAAAGCAATATCTAGCAGCACAGAAAGACTATCGGACGATTTTAGCGCTTTCCTCCAACCAAAAGTTAGTTAATCTGGCCGCAGTTCGTTTGCAAGACATAGAAAATCTACTCGATAAGAGG
The DNA here is from genome assembly GCA_964451145.1 of uncultured bacterium. Classification (GTDB taxonomy): domain Bacteria; phylum Poribacteria; class WGA-4E; order WGA-4E; family UBA9662; genus TMED15. The sequence goes on from CAYVHK010000284.1 coordinate 314, forward strand.
TCTCCTGCCACCAATGCCAATACTAATAAAAACAAGAATACACCCGGTATCTGGAGTTGGTTTAAAACAGCCAGAAATAAGTAGGAATACTTGCCAATGTTAAAAAATAAGTTCAATAAATGTATTCGCCAATCCGGAACCATCATTCTATATTTACTGTTTTGCCTACAGGTGGTCAACTTAACTATGGTACAGGCTGGCATCCATGAGAATGCGGGTACACGAGCCATGACTTTCCTTAAAATTGGTGTGGGAGCTGAGGGAATCAGTATGGGCGAAGCACATGTGGCCCATAGCCATGATCTCTATGCCACATTTTGGAATCCAGCCGGCCTAGCAAACATACGGCAACAACAATTCGGCTTCATGCATAATGAATGGCTAGGTGACATTAATCACGAGTATATTGGTTTCGCCCAACCAATCAGCGATCTAGGAACAATTGCCGGAAGCTTAATTTATTTGAATTATGGTGAGTTGATAGGTCGAGATGCAAGTGGCAACGAAACCAAACCATTTCACCCATACGACCTCGCCTTAATTTTGTCCATGGCTCGACAGTTTGGCTCCTTATCGGTAGGCGCTAATCTTAAGTGGGTTCGAGAGAAAATCCTGAATGGAAGTGAAGCTGATCAATTGGAGGGAACTCTGGGTGGTGGAAACGTTCGGTCCATAGAAGCTAACAGCCCAGCGCTAGATATTGGTGGACTGTACACTTTTCAAAACCAAGCTGGGGAGACCGGGCCATTCTCAATTGGAATTAACTTTCAACATCTTGGTCGTGTACGATTTATCGAAGAGTCGTTTCTATTGCCGGTTAATCTGAAAGTCGGTGTTGCCTACCGCGTGCTGGAAGACTCAACTGTCATTACGGCAGACCTAAACCGACCGTCTGACAATAAAACGAGCTTGGGTATCGGTTTAGCCTTCACTACTTTGAAGTATTTTCACTTACGATCGGGCTATAAATACACCCTAGGTGGTAATGACTTGGGTGCGGTTTCTGGCATCACGTCTGGCTTAGGTGCAAGCGTAGGGAATTTCCAAGTCGACTACGCTTTTGTTTCCATGGGTCAATTTGGTCCTACTCACCGCTTGTCTTTGCTTGCTAAATTTTAGGGTCTTTTTTTAATTCTGAATTTTGTCTAGGGCGGCAAAAACGTCGGCCACATCATTATCAGTATTCTGTTTTTTGTCGGGTGATTTGGCTGGCTTTGTCTGTTTTGTTTTTTTTTGCCTTTCGATTAATTGTCGCTTCCGTCGCCTATTTTTACGCCGATTTTTTGACACATCTTCTTCATTTCTAGCATCCGACATGGTTTCAACAGAATGCGCTGGAGTAGCTTCGCTCATGGCCGTTATATGATGAAGCAATTTTTTCAGTTCAGTATCCATTCCCGCTGAACTTGGGAGAGATTGCTTGTTCCTACTTTCAAACCTAACATTATCAGAAACAGAATCTATGTCATTTTTTTTCGTCAACAATTGATCACTTAATGACTCCTGATCAGTTCTTTGTTCCTCATCCTTTATTTCATCTTTTTTGTCATCGTAAAAGGTAAGCTCGTGTACCTGAGAATCACAGTCCTTTGAATCCTTCGATTTGGAGTTAATCTGTTGCAAAACTACCGACAGTTCGTCATCAAACTGCAAGTTATCGGAATTGCTGCCTAACTTCATTTTAGGCATATTATCTGGGCTCGGTTCTTTCAACTCTTCAGATAGAATTGATTTATCGCTAAGCTCAATTGGATTATCGTTTTCCAACACAATCTGTTCGGTGGGTAATCCCCCCAAACCTAGTATTACCATATCTTTTTCTTCATCATTAGATTCTTTATCATTAGAAATGGTATGCGAATTTGTGCTATCAGCCGTTAATTGATTAGGCAGATTTGTCAAATCAAGGGGTTTATCTTGAACCTTGGTTTCCCGATTTACTCTATTGCCAAATAGTTCTTCGTATTCATCAGCCGAGGTCGTTGTAGCAATTAACGAAAAGTCATCTTCTAGATGATTATCGAGACTGGTTACATCAGAATTCTCTGTGGCTTCTAACAAATTGCTAACTTCAGCTGCCTCTGTTGCGCCTTCAACAAAATTTTCATTATGTGGAACATCATCTTCGTGGGCTATATCTGGATTATCACCATCTGCATATTTTGGAGTAGCATCCGGCAAATGATCAATCTCAACTTCTTCTATGTCGGATATATTGGAGGAATCGTGTAAGGATAATTCAGTTTCTGAAGTAGAAGTATCAGTCAAGCTAAACGATTGGTCAACTTCTTCCTCGATTGCTTGCAGATCTAAATCAAATTCAGATCCTAGGCTAGATGTATCTGATTCATAGTCGTGGTCAAACAATTCTGTATTCTTGTCGCTTGACAGGCTTGTTTTTTCGGTCAATTTTGGGTCGGACAACTCAATTCCACCTGAACCTACACCTGTACCCACTATAGGATCTGTTTTTTTTACCGCGGAGTTGTCAGAAACCAATAACTGCTTTTTATCTTCCTCACCGTCTGTGCCCAAATCGCTCAGTTCGAACTCGAATTGGATATCTTTTTCATTATTTTTTCTTTTTTGACTAGAAATGAAATTTTCTGAATCTTTGGCTTGTATCGATTCTGAAACTCTTCCATTATCGGAATCCGCTTGAGTTTCCACAGCGTTGGTATTACTATCTTTGAACTCCAGCTTTTCTATTTCCGATCCCGTACAGTTTTCACTGTAAATAATCAACTTTTCTGCCTCTTCTTCATCAACAGATAAATCCTCTAATGTCGATACATCAAAGAGTAAACCTTCATTTAACAGATCCGATTCTGTATCGTTTTCTGATTGTGATTCGATGCTTCCATCAAATAAATCTTTTTCATCAAAATCCAATCGATAGCCCTGTTTATTAAGATATTGAACTAGTTCTTCTTCAGTTAGATTATCCTGCGTTCGTTCGTGATATCTTTCTAAAATAGTATTGAACTGCTGTCGGCTAACTTGCATCATTGACCCAGTGTCTTTTCGATAATGTCGTCTAAAACTTCTACTTGGATAGATGAATCCGTGTTTTTTTCATTATCTTCTTCATATGGTTCTGTTTCTGTTGAATCGACTTTATTTGATTCGTGTACAACTGATCCGGACGGAGATTTTTGCACCAATTCATCTAACCCTAGGTCCAAATTATTAAGATCTAAGTCTTCAAATTCTTGATCAAAATCTTCTAAATCAACCATTTTTTCATTATCGAGAAACTCATCAAGATCAATTTCTATTCCCTCAGTTCCATGAAAATTTTCCGAAATTGAATTATTCTCTTCAGCTAATTCACCATCAAATTCTTTGACATCTGAATATTCATCTTCATTCTGAAACTGGGAATCGGAAATCAGTTGCAAAATATCATCATGGGATACACTTAGGTCTTCTAATTCTTTTTCTAATTCCTCATCAGATGAAGAATAATCTTGAGGTAAAATAGCTTCTGTGGCTTCATTCTCTGTTTTGTTACTTTCTGATTCCTGAATCTTTATTGACTGCTCCAAATTATTTGACATATTGGAGGTTGATACTTCGGAAACTAACAAGGACTTGTCCTGTACTTTAGTACTGACATCATGAGCGTGCACATTGTTATGCATGAAAAAGTCAATACTATCTTGTCTCCCTTGCCTGATGGCATTAACAACCATGATGCTGCCAGTAGTCGTTACTCCCACAACTAACAATAGAGTCAATAACAATGGGAATCTAGAACGATGTGGAATAACTGAAAGTCGATGGCGGGGTTGTAAAACCAAATAAGTTGGACTAGGTTCAATCGTAATGTAATAGTCGCCAATCTTGGTTGGCGTATAACTAGTTCTGAACGAAGTCTTTTTTGTTGAAGAGTTAGCAGTAAGCTGAATTCTCTGTCGCCTATTATCTGGCTGTCTCACAGTAGCATACAGTACATCTAGGTGAAGGAGATGATCATTGTCAATTACTGTTGCAAACAACTCAACCGTTCCATCAAGCAGAACCGAATCTCCAGCAAGTGGCTGAATATTAAAATTTAACTGGGGCATGTTGTTATCATCTTGGATTCGTGTACTGATAACTTGTGTAACGACGTCGACGTTTTGGAACATAACCTCCCAATTTCCCAATGTTGGGTTAGGAACGTTATAGAGCTTAAAGCTTTCTGATTCGGCAAAGTGGTAGACAAACTGGTTTTGTGCATCTCTTAATTCTACCGTTGGTATCTTGGTT
>CAYVHK010000285.1:0-2772 GCA_964451145.1 uncultured bacterium
GTGATAATCGCAACTTGATCTTTCAGTTTACCCATTTTATGTTTTCCTTAATTTTTTGATGAGATACCTGTTATTCTCGTATAAGTAGGCAAATCAATCATGAGAACAGAATTTAAGCGAGTTTTTAACAGGTCAGACATAATTTACTCCATACCAAACACCAGGAATAGGTAAACAGATACGTAGCACCTCACCAGCACGGCCACCTTCATTTAGAATTGTTTCTTCAGTTCCTGACCATGTACCAAAGATCAATTGAGCTGCTGCACCTCTGCTTTCGGCTACGACTCTATCTCCGCCGTAATATACATGATATTGGTCTCCAACTTCGTTGAAGACTAATCCATTAGCCGCATCTTCTCCAATACGCTCGATAAAATAGGGACGCATTTTTTCTAGTAATTGCTCAAAGTTAATAATCAAGGTTGTACCGGGTAATGATGATTGAGAACCATTTGCCCCGTGGGATTTAAGCAAATCTTTCAACACTGTATCATATCCCATGACATGAACTGATATCTCTTTCACATTCTGCTGTTGAGTAAATTTTCCCAGCACTCCTATAATAGCCGATCTTTCCCCGGCATAATCGAGTACCCTACAACGGACCGTTTCATCACTTTTGGCAGTCTGTTCCATCACTACAAAAGCAATTAAATTGCCACTTCGCCTAATCAAATATGTTTTTGCTCGACGGTTGCATACCCACCCATCAAGCCCAAATTCGATATCTGAAGGGGGTCGTACCCATCGTACGGATTCTCTGCGATAAATAGTTCCTAAACCATCTACATCTTCTGTAGAAGCCTCATTAATAGTCAAATTAGAATCATCAAAATCTTTTGCCTGATCGGCCTGGATTCGAAATTCCCAGTCTTTACCCACATGACGGCACCCGTAACGGTGATACATATTTCGGTAGCCTGATACCATTATGTAATCTACATCTTCCTCACGGCAGACAGACATCGTTTTTTCTAAAAGGGACGATGCGTGCCCTTTGCCACGATGGGATTCATAAGTGGCTACGCCACCTAATGAAGCAATCTTAAGTGAACACCCTAAAACAGACACATGGCGTTTAATCGTAGCAATATGTGATACCACCTCTCCATCTTCTACTACTACTAGCAAATTTCTGGCATTCTCCGCATTTATCGCATGAGGTTGAATATCGGGCAAATCAGAAAAAAACACATCACCAAGAAGATTGCGTAAACTTTTCATCTCACTCTTACGCAAACTGCGAATTCCATTTTCCCAAGAAATCTCTGTCATATTCACTCCTTATTTTGGACAGATTTTGCTAAATTTATTCATAGCCTGAATATACTACCCAATAACTTAATTAACCCATCAATTTCATCTCATTTACTAGTCATATAGTACATAATGCATCACGTAAACATAATTTATAAAAAGTTCTTCGGAACACTGGTATTATTCTCTATGCAAATAGAATTTAGATAATTTAAGTATTATAGTTTCTAATCGACCACAAAATTTTGAGGCTCTATCAGTGGTAGGGTTAGTCGTTAACAGAAAAAGACAGTCCACATTGGTTAACTAGATTGTTTTCTATGTTCTGAGTCTCCAAACAGTAAAGATAGCGCAGAAATAAGAAAAATAGCAACTAAGGACAATCGATACCGGTGGGTTTAGATTATTATAACGTCTTAATTTTATTTATTGAGTATCAGGATAGAATTTTGATATGGTCTATTATTTTTTCAGCTTCTTTGGGCGAACGACAACGAACGAACTGAATGTGAGAATAACTTCTATTCCGTATAATCAATTCGTATTTTTTTCTGACTTTTCCATGTGTCCTAGCAGTATATAAGACAATAGAGTCTTTAGAGAAAAGTCTGTGCCAGCTTTCTTTATTACCCGTGCCCGTCCATAATTCTTTTTCACCAAACGCACGAATTATTGATCGCTTCAGTGATTGAAAAATTGTACGGATAAAAGAATAATCTAACCATACGACGAGTTGAACATTATTCCATTTAATAGGTATTGTACGAGTATAGTTGCCATCTAAAACCCAGTTCGGAAAGCGTGATATTTCAGCAGATAGTTTGGTGAAAAAAGTATCGTCATCAGGTTCTTTCCAGTTCGGTTGCCAAAAAATGGCATCCATCTCAATGTGAGGAACAGATAAAATTTCTGATAATTTTCGGCTCAATGTTGATTTTCCACTACCGCTTGCACCTACAATATTGATCCGCTGAAATTTTTTCTTATGTAATTGGTTCATTTGGCCTAGAATAAATTAGTTTAATGAAAGATAATTGAGTTTTTACTTTTAAGCAAGTTGTATTTTAATAGAATTTATTATTTTAGATTTTAGGTGATTAGAATGAAAAATTGGATGGAACGATTAAATATCTTATGTATGTTTACTAAATATGACCACCAATTCAATGTCAAGTATTGAATATGAAAAAATTGCATTATGCGATATACAAAATTTATGAACGCACTAAAAACGTATTTCTCTATTAACACTACAGGCAAGTGTTTTTTGAATCACTTTGTAAGATAGGATGTCATTGAGTTCCAAATGCCATCTCAAATTTTGACATTACTTAGATAATTGGCTCAAATTACAACAATTAAATTTCTCCTTCACGATACGTGCAATATAAGACTGCCCTTGTTTACTGGTTTAAATCGCTGAATGAGGTCTTGCCTGTCAAAGAATTGGCTGGTATCGTAAAGAAAAGCATATTTCCCTTCGCGATCATACCCATTCTCAAGAGCTATGCG
>CAYVHK010000285.1:2782-4566 GCA_964451145.1 uncultured bacterium
TTTTTCTTTTATGTGAATTGCTTTAAACTGTTTTTCGTTTGTAGATATTGTTTTTTGTCTTTGTCTATATGAGTTTTCTTGAGCTTACTACACTACTTTTCTCGATTAATATTCTGTATATTGGGATACCCTCCCCAGATAATGCCCTCTTGGCAATAAGATGTGTCAATGAAGTAACGTTTGTATATATCGCCACCAGTTTTTGGTCGGCGAGCATGTTGTACTGCCGAGTGAATGATGATAATAGAGCCTGGCGCTAAATTGTCAATAGCACGCGAACCTGGCAAATCTTCGAATTGGAATTGTCGAAAAGCATCATTATTCATGACTTTTTTATGTGTTCCAGGCATAACTAGTAAATCGCCAATCTCACCATTTAAGCCGTCCATATACATGAAGACATGGACCATCAAGTGTGATCGGTTAGCCTGAGGTGTTTGCACGTAATCATGATGCCATGCGACACCACGTTCGCCGGAAGTTTGCCACCGTGCATGAATATGATGATGAGTGAATTTTTTCCCTTGCATCAGATCAGCTACTCGGTCCACCACGCTAGGTTCAGATGTTAACAAACCTAATTCTGGATAAGTCATGATAATCTGTTGTTCTTCTTTTTGCCGGTCGTTCATGAGTTGATCAACATCGGCTTTGATACGCTCGTTAAGGTCACGGTCAAATAAACCTTCAAAGATTAGATATCCTTCTTCGTTAAATCGGTCAACCTCACTGAATGGAATATAGTTCATACAATATCCTTTTAAAAATAGAAGCGCTATCACCTAAATTTTCGCCATTTTATTCTCATCGTGGAGAATGAAGAAAATTGACCAATTGAATCATTTCTGTCATCCCAATAGCTGATTTCTTTATAGAGAATCAGTTCGACTAATTATCGAATCGACGATCCAATTACCTTAAACTGAAATTTTCGTCAGTATCTTGGCACACTGGTCAATTTTCTCTGCATGTTGCCTTGGGTTATTTACAGATTATTCTAGGGCTATTTGTTCTATAACAAGTTCTGTGCATTTTAATCTGGTGTATTCAATTGCGTTAAGCAAATTTAATTTTTCTCTAAGATAGCAACTTCATTTTCATAGACCCGAAAATCTTGATCAACTTTTATTAATAGCTTTCTGTCTTTTAGTTCGACCAAGATTGATGTTAACGTTTACGGAAATTTGTCTGAGGATTTTGTCCCCTACATGAGCATCTCCGGCAGACTTTACGTGTTCATAGATGAACCAACCATCCTTCGGAAGGTCTCGAGCGATAAACGACATTGCCCGAGACCAGTCCATTACTCCAGTTCCTAATGGCGTCTCATCAACGTGGATGTGTACCCCATCTGTCACATTTATATCCTTGCAGTGAACTAGGTCATAGTATCCAGCTAGGTCACCACAGATTCGTTCAATGGCTGGAATGGGATTATATATATCAGATAGTATAAAGAAATTGCAGATGTCTAGATTGATACGTAACGATTCCGACTTCAATCTTTTCTTAAGGGACAAGAAACGTTCTGGAGTACCCACTGCACAGTGGACCATTGGCTCTATTAATATCTTCGCTCCATATTCTTCCGCCAAAGTCAGTGGTTTCTCCAGAGCTTTAGCCAGTTCGTCTAGTGCTTGGTCTATGAAGTTGTCAGCATGACCACGAAGGAAACCACTTACATGATAATTACCGCTGTTGATGATGACATAGGGGCAACCGACTCGACTCAAAAGCGGTATCACCTCTTTTAAAAGACGTTCCTGTTCCATTTGAAATTGTTG
>CAYVHK010000286.1:0-4461 GCA_964451145.1 uncultured bacterium
TCCTAAGGCGAACCCTTATCAACTAGTAAAAACCGTTAATGGTGAGGTCTTCGCCTACGTACCCCAATCTTTCACGGACGAAATGTTTATGTTAGGAGGACAGTACCAGACTATGCAGGTAGGTGCCGAAGGAGCCATAGAAACTGCTCAAATTATAGCTGATCGCGTGTATGACGATTTAGGCCTAGACGATACTTTTGAAGCTCTAGGATTCCTTCGAGAAGAAGTTTCCGGAGAAAGCTCTTCCGGTAGCAAAAGCGGCGATTAGAATGACTCCTCCTTTCTAACGTTTACGTTCCATGACTACTATATTATTAGTAACAGTTCTAATCGGTATCACAGCCGCCGTGGTACTTATGGTTTATTTGATCGATAGGATCAATAATCTAGAACAATACACCATTGAAAATTTGCAAACTACTGAAAACACTAGAATTCCTGATGATGGATGACAGATGTTGGCTGCTGCTTGGTAGCTAAGTCATCGACTCGAGACAGGTTATATTTTTGCTTATCGAAAATCGAGTGCCCGATGAGGTTTTCCCATAAGTGTAGATCCAAACGATCGGCAAATATTAGGGCTATTTGTCGCTGACTTAACGGTCTGATTTCTACCAGTTCAGGTTGAGTTTTGATCATAACTTCAACTTCGTTACTTTTGCGATTTTCATTACCGACTGATACCGCATAACGATAGATTGATTCTGTCTGAAAATCAACATCTTTAAAAGTAGTCGTTTGGCTGGTACCAATCGTTCGCCAGTCTCCATTTCTGCCTACTGCTCGGTAAATGATAAATTGATTAGCCGTGGACTGCCAGTTAAGTTGAACGACCGTCGGCCGTCGTTGCTTTGTCGGGTCCGATATTTTAGCTACTAATCCCCAAGCACTGGTAACAGTATTTTTCGGCCAAAACCAAGCCACTGTTTGTCGTGGTTGGTTAGCGTAAATTCCCTTTCGACCATCTGTGTTTAAGTCAGTTGTTAGTATATTCGGAGTTTCACGGATAAGCTGAGACCAAATCGGCTTGAAATTATGGTCATATATATACATGTGCGGAGCAATAGCAATTATTAACTCGTTGTTAGAATCTTGATTCAGGTCGGCAATTTTTAAGCTAGCTTGCTGTTGCGTATAAGGAACAAATGACTGCGACCAAATTTGATAAAAATCTCTATCAAATGATCGATAGGTAAAGGCATAAAGCCTCCATTGGCGAGCAATAGACGATAGTTTCGGTTGATAAACTTGTCCGGCAACAACAAAATCGTCGATTCCATTTCCAGTTATATCACCAACTGTAACCAAGCGAATATCTTGGATAGGTAGATCATATTGCCAAACTAAACGTCGTTTCTGGTTGTTCAAGTCGGTGTAGACAAATAGTTCGCCTTCGCTGTCGCCAAACACAAGTTCATTTTTTCCATCGCCATTGAGGTCACCGACAGCAACTTCTTCTACGACGTTAGTACCTTGACTGGAATTGGTGATTTCAAACACTGGATCAAAAACATTATTACTTCCACTTTCAAACCCAATAATCTGACCAGTATAATTATTTAGGCCGATAATTTCCAAATAGCCATCTTGATCAAGGTCGGCTACTTGAGCTGACTCAATAATGTTAGAAGTCCAGATTTTCTGATTGGGGTATTTTTCATTACCGGCCATGACAAACACTTCATTATCATCATAGCCCACAATTTTTGTCTGACCGTCTTGGTTCAAATCACCGACAAAGACTGGCCGGAACTGAATGGGAATAGTATGTCGTATCGGAAAAAGGCCTCGTTGATTTCGCTCATAAATTTGAACACCTTTGGTCAACGTTCCACTCAACGGCAGACCAACTAGCTCGATTTGACCGTTTCCGTCAAAGTCGATTGGTGAACTGGAATTGGCTAAATGAAGTGGTGGTAAACCGAGTATATGCTGTTCTAGTTGGTTTGCTGGAATCCGGTCATCTTTAATCTGAACATTAAATTGCTGATTAGTACTCAAGCCAACTACATTGGTAGATTGAACGGACAATTGGTATGAACCGGCCGGTACATCGGACAACCAAAAGATGTGTTCTCGACTGATGGTAGCTTCCTGGTCGTGATTTAACCAAGTGGTTGAATCACTTGGTTTCCAATTTAGCATATCAGTGGTCATATCATCAGTAGACCAAAATACCACCGGTAGATAACGATCGCCAGCTAACCAATGCTGAAATATCAAATTTTGTAAAACGGGTGAAGAGTGGTCCACTTGAACCACAACAGCATCTGTGACTTTTTTATCTCGCACATTTTTAACAACCAATTGAATCGTGTAAGTACCTTCGGGAATCGAAGCCGTTTGCCAGATAGTTAAAAGTTGATCTTTTCTAGTCGGTAAGTCGTCAGAAGTGATTATAGTCCAGTTGGTTGGCGTTGTCGATTGTCCATATCGTAACTGCCACTGCTGGAAGCCAAAACCGCCAGCATTCCCTCTGATTTCAATTTGTTGATCACTGCCAGTTCCAGTGGCCGGGGACGTAATTCGTGATTGTAAACTGATGCTGGTTCTTAGAGCAGAAGGCGCAGAAAGATAACCAGCTCCCATAAACTCAGGACTCTTAGGCATTGGCAATGCTGATGAAACTAAAATCTGACAAACATCTTCTACCGTTAAATTCGGTCGTTTTGCTAGTAGCAGAGCAGAAACTCCTGCTACATGTGGTGCAGCCATTGAGGTGCCAGAGAGCAGTCGATATTTGTTCTCTATATGCGTACTTAAAATGTCGTTACCTGGCGCCACAATATTAACTCTAGCACCGAAGTTGGATTGATAAAACCGCTCATTGTCTTGATTGCCTGAGGCAACTGCCAAAACTGACTGATAACCAGCTGGATAGATCACATTCGACTTCATATCATTACCAGCTGCAGCTACTAGCAATACTCCATTAGCGTTAGCATAGGCCAAAGCATCACGAATTACAAATGACAGCCGGTCGCTTCCCCAACTCATGTTAATTATTTTGGCTCCATTATCTGCAGCATATACTATACCCGCAGCTGAGTTGCTGTCTCTCATTTCAGCTCCACCATAATAGGAAGACGCCCCTACTCGAATGGCCATAATTCTGGATTTCCAAGCCACACCAGCGATGCCAATTTGATTGTTGACTTCTGCACCAACAATACCAGCTACGTGAGTACCATGTCCTGTTTCGTCAATAGGTCTATTATCGTTGTTGATAAAATCCCAACCAACTATATCATCAACATAGCCGTTACCATCGTCGTCAATCTGATTGTCAGCTATTTCAAGGTTGTTTTCCCACATCTGGTTTTTCAAGTCCTGATGGGTATAATCTATACCCGTATCAATTATTGCAATAGTTATATCGGCACTGCCACGTTCTATCTCCCATGCTTTTGTGATGCCAATTTTCTCCAAATTCCACTGCTCATCATATTTCTCATCATTTGGTTGAACAGATTGTGTGAACCGGATGTAATTGTAGTCTACTTCCTCGATTTGTGGATGCTTGATACATTGCCAATGTTGTTTTTCTAGATCGACTTTTTTTGGAAATTGAAGAAGATAAAGGCGTGATAGGCCGAAATTAGTGGCTGGTGAGTTAGCTTTTAATTTAGGGAAAAGAGCCCTAATTTGGTCAGCTTCAAGTTGTTGTCTGATTGTATTGGCGGCTGAAGAAGAAGATAAGCGAACGATCAATTGAGAATCAACTCGTTTTTTCCTTTCAACGAAAGATGATAGGTTAGAAGAGGAAGGAGGCGTACCCCAAATGAGGTCAATAAAGAAAAAATATAAAAAAAAAGTCAAAATTTTTCGGTGCATTCCAGTAGAATATCAATAGCTAATCCAGTCGTCAAGGGAGATTTTAGGCCGATATATCCCCACAATTTGCCTTGAACAAGTTAGTTGACAACCCAAAATAATTGTTTTATCATATGTCGGGTAGGTTCTACATGTTGCGCCATTCTGGCATCAAACCTACAATATGTTGAAAGTGGCGTTTGAAAATTCTCAATTAGGCGGCTAACCAATGCAATGTCCTTATTGTAAAAGCAATGAGAGTAAGGTTGTTGACAAACGAACAACCGACAAAGGAAATGCCACTAGACGAAGGCGGCAATGTTTGGGATGTAGCAAGCGTTTCACTACTTACGAACGCGCAGAAACCCTAGATTTATCGGTTGTCAAGAAAAATGGTCAGAGAGAATCGTTCGACCGACACAAGTTGCGACTCAGTCTCAGTAAAGCCTGCGAGAAACGTCCTATCGACCAAGACGTAATTGATAATATAGTCGGTGAAGTGTTGCAACGATTGATTGCTCTGCGTAGGGATGAAGTAGAAAGCCATGTTATTGGTGAAGTTGTTATGGGGTTACTGAAAGGTTTGGATGATGTGGCCTATATTCGTTTCGCATCCGTTTATCGGGAGTTCAAAGATATTCACGATTT
>CAYVHK010000287.1:0-4420 GCA_964451145.1 uncultured bacterium
CCCACAAACAATAGAGATACTTGAGAACAGCCACATTATGTTTAGCCAAGACATTTGTGATGATTTGAAAAGATTATCATATGATATGTGTATCGTTCTAATGGTCAAAGCCAATAATTATCTCAAAGAAATGAACAAAGAAATCGGTCTAGAATTGAAAAATAGCAACATCTTGTGGATTGGTGATAACTATGTAAAAAAGGTCTCCGACACTGTGAACTTTTACACAATTCACTGCTCTCCAGAGTTTAGCTTGAAAAAATTTGACAAAATCTATGATGAGATAAACTCCATTTTGCACATTGAATTACAATCATATTTCAACAAAGGATATAGCATTTTGTCTAACCACAAATGGCGATACTCGAGACCTAAAGAGTTTTATGAAAATGATACATCATTGGTGTTAGAGTCTACAGGCTTCTTAGGTCTCTGCGGAGATGTTTTTACCAATGGTAGATTTGATGGTGCGATTCAGTCGGGAATATCAATCGCTGAAAAATATTTAAAGTATGAATTTTAAAACAGCTAACCTTCATTTTTTTCCCTAAGTAGGCTTGCTTGCTTCTTGTCAGAATCCAATTTTCTTCTTTTTTCTTGCTTTGGGCTAAATTTTTTAAGCTAATAACTCATTACATTTATTCTTTAATTACTTAATTTTCGATTTTCTAGTCTAATTGATAATCTGCTGTTCAAGGTTCCGATAGTCCGATATCTCTGAATACATTTGATTTTTTATTACTAAAGAGCATTGTGTATGAATATTTTTTACTTGGACTATGATACACAAACCTATGCTGAATACCACAACGATAAAAATTGTGTCAAAATGGTGCTTGAATATGCTCAATTGTTATCAACTACACACAGAATTATCGACGGAGATATAGCAAACAAATTCATTTACAAATGCACACATAAAAATCATCCGTCTGCTATTGAGGTTAGGCAAAATAGAGCTAATTACGATTGGCTTTACAAATCATTCGTTGATTTAGCTGAAGAATACACATATCGTTATGGTAGGAAACATTTGAGTTACAAAAAGCTGAAAAAATTTGGTTTATCCACCTAACGATATAGAAGATGGAGACTTTACACAACTAACTTCTGTGATGCCCGATTATTGCAAGACTCTAAGTAATTCTCTTGCTTCTTATTGTTATTACTACAAAAAACACCTTGATAAATGGACAAAAGACCAATACCTAGTTGATTTGAGAGTACTATCATCTAGCCGATTACCAAAAGTTTCTTATTGCATTGTCTCAATGCTTCTGTTATTGCTATTGTTGATGTAGACTTGTTTCCTACTAGGCGCCCAGTTTTTTGCTATCGGTGTTTATTAGCTTTTTGTTCTTGACTCATTTCGACTGTCCTGTCTTAAACTATTCCATAAAGTCAAAGTTTTTATCGGTTAAAAATGGCTCCGTTTTTTTGTTACACTTAGAGGGCGAATTGTTATTATCTAGCACTCGTCTGTTAACAAATCTCTTAATTTTTTTGAGTGCTTAAGCCTCAAAGAGTTTACTCAAATATCCATTCATTCCTACTGACTCATACTTTTCCCACGGCACAGGCCAATATTTCTAAAATCTTTAATCCGTCTTGACCTGAATTCTGTTCTAATTGTCCAATCTTTTTACTCACTTCAAATCCATATAGTTCTAGCGTCTCAATGAATTGTGGTGATCCAAAAAAATTTGAAACATGATTCGTTAGGTTATAAAGTTATTATGCTTTTTTGATGGAAAAATGACCAACGATTGTACATGACTGGCGACAGTGCATTATACATTTAACCATACAGATCATATTCGGGGACAATCTATATTGTTTCCAACTCAAAATGAGACCAAACAGAAATTTACAGTCAGGAGACGATTACATGAATTTGTATAATTCAGATAGAGCACTTGTACTCTTTGTATTTTTTATTTGTCTTTTTTGCTTCTTTAAAAAAGAGCTTTCAGCCAATGAAGCCAGATCAAAAATAGCCTTTCACATTTCAGATCCTCGAGATAGCTTCCAATTTGAATCAGAAGCACCATTAGAAAAAATTATAGGTACTACTAACAACATTATTGGTGAAATCATTCTTCAGCCAAATAATGTTGTCGAAGATTTACAAGCATCCTTTGAAATCGACTTAGCGACAATCAAAACAGGAATCAAAGAAAGAGATAAACACCTTAGAGAAAAGTATTTAGAGACAAGAAAATATCCGAAAGCAATTCTCACTATAGACAGAATTATTCAGGTCGAAAGTGACGAGCGAGATACACCGGAAAAGTTAGAAGATAACAAGAGTGCTTATGTAACAGCTCGAGGCATCCTAAAATTACATGGTATAGAAAAAATGATTACGGTACGTAAGGTAAAGATAACCTATTTTAAAGGTAGAAAAGAGCTAGAAGCCATCAACATGTATGGAGACATATTGAAAATTGATGCAAAATTTAAATTGAAGCTTTCAGATTACAACATAAAAAGGCCTCAATTATTTTTTATGAAGTTGAGCAATGAATTGGAACTTAGCATTTCAATACTAGCTTCCACAAAACCACTTGGTTTATTCTGGGGGTCTTAAAATTAAGCAAGCAAAGAAGAGTATCAAAACCAGTATAAACTAACACGCTTACTAAGTAGTGGCTATTGATATTCGTTAAATGTCTAGTTGAATAAAAAACTTTTTATTCAAAATCCGGAATTCCATGTTTTTTAACATCAGGGAATGTTTCCAGCTTATTTAAACTGTAATATGTGTCAAGTCCAGAGATGCCAACTATATGGCAATTGGCTAAATTCAGGTTGCCTAGGTTACTAATTGTTTGATCGAGTAACGAGACCAATTCGACAGAACCAATTAACAATGAACAACCATTTGGTAAAGAAATAATATTCATGAATTTCATACCGATCTTAACTGGACTTTCCTTCACAAACGGTGCAGGGAACTCGCCTATAAATTCTTTCTCTATATTCATTCTATCAAATTCTGATTCTTCTCTCGGTAATTGGGCAGAAGTGTAATGAGCTCTTTCAACAAATGATTCCGTTACATGATTAACGGTATAGTATCCGGTTTTTTTAATGTTATGAAGAGTGTGTGTCGGAACATCTGTTTGTCGTCGAACAACAAATCCTAATTGTGGCGGATTTGATCCCAAATGAACCACTGAGGAGAAAATAGCCACATTATCCTTACCTATTTCGGAGTATGTGCCGATGAGATTCGCAGGTTTTATTCCTGAGATCGAATTGATTAGATTCAACCTCAATTTTTGTTCTAGATTTTCAATATCTGCTTTTGTAAGTTCCATATTCTTTCTCGTGTCATTGAATAAAGATACAAGCTTGAGTATAACGGTATTACATAGATAGTGATAGTGTTGTCAAATCTGTTGGACAAAATTTCACCTAGATTATATTGAATTCCCATTAAATAAAAAAAGACTATTAAACCTACGTAGGCAATACCAAACGAAAGCTTTTTATTATGAAAATCCATGTTCCAAACATTTTTAGTGATTCAATTTGTAGTTCAGCTAAAACGGTAACGTGAAGAATCCTAGAATTCAAAAAATTATCAATCGGGAATCAAAACCGCATAAAAAAGAGATAATCCGACATATATAGGCGTTATTAGGAAGAAAAAAGATACCAACTAGAACAACTCAAAAAAATAACTTTGCCAGACTAAACCGATACAAGTTTGATTGATCGTCCAAAAAGCTTATTCTTTTGCGGAAAAAATTAATTTGAAACATGATTCATCTGACCATACATTTAGTAATGCATAAAAATTTATCTATCTGGAGACTGATCACGGAATCACAATTATCTATTGACCCCGACCCTGAACCCCCCAGTTACAAAATTCACCAAGAGAAACGAGGTAAACACATCGTTTGGGTGGTCACTCGAAACAGCAGATTAATCATTATCCTCTCTAAAAAAAACCGCCCTAAATTGGGTCTCCCGCCGTCAGAACTACCAGCCTAACGCCCTAGCTGCTCACATCTAAAGAGGTGTCGGAACAGATATCCTCGTCAATGCCCTGTTTAGGTTTACGCATAACAACGGAAAAAACGAGACTATCATTGCTGCCTTTTCTGGTCAAAACAAGGGTGAAAACCTGTTTTACTTTCCCTGAAATTTATAACCTCAAACTACTTTTAGGACAGAGATAAGATGCTCTGCAGTCGTGTCTTTAACCCCATTTTCACTGTGCAATTGCATAACACATCCTGACCCAATTCGTAGTGAATATCTAAAAGAAGAGTTTCGTTTCTTCTCTTGCTGGTAATGTCTGATAATGTCAGTTATCGGATATTATTCAGATTTTTCCCTTATTGGCCATGTTGTAATGAATATGCCATTTAAAAATTTAAACATAAGTATAAAGACTAAATAAGAA
>CAYVHK010000288.1:0-4380 GCA_964451145.1 uncultured bacterium
AGGCTGTATTAATGCCTAATGGTAACAGAACGACTATTTGTTTGTCTTCTCAGGTTGGTTGTGCCATGGATTGTGCTTTCTGTGCTACTGGTCAGATGGGTTTTTTCCGCAACTTACCAGTGGAAGGTATCATAGATCAATTTTTGGCAATTAAAAAACAACTTTCAATCAGTAAAAATAAAGCAAAAATTACCAATGTCGTTTTTATGGGTATGGGAGAACCATTAGCCAATTACCAACAGGTGGTATCGGCGGTGCGAACGTTAACAGATTCTGATGGTATTGGCCTATCACCTAAACGTATTACGATTTCAACGGTTGGCCTTGTCCCTCGAATCCGCCAACTGGCAAATGAAAAACTGGGCTGCAAACTGGCATTATCGCTCAATAGTACCAATGATCTGGTTCGAACTCAGCTAATGCCTATCAACCATCGTTATCCCATTAGCACGCTTATGTCAGCAGTTCGTTCTTGGGTAGAGATTACCCAAACACCGGTTACCATCGAATACGTCTTGATACAGGGAGTTAATGACAATCTGGGTGAAGCGGAAATGCTATGTCGTTTGCTTAAGAACCTTCCTTGTAAGATCAACCTTATTCCACTCAATCCAATTTCAGGGTCGGATTTTCGTCGGCCGGAGGCGAGACGAATTGAACAGTTTCGTCAGATACTAACCCAACATCACCGGGTAGCTCCGATCCGATACAGCAAAGGCAGGGACATTGATGCCGCCTGTGGTCAACTGCGTACGGTTTATGAACAAACGGGCAAACGGTTAGCACTCAAATCTGATCCAGCTTAACCTGTTTAATATTAACAGTGCTCCACCCTTCAACAGCCAGATTCTCAAATGTGCTGACAAACTTGTTTATTGATTTAAGTTTCTTGAATCATCTTTTATAACCATTTTTCTAAGTTCTTTTTCCAGAATGGTCGTCAGAAGCGATCGTTCTACCAACTAAGCCTGCCAACATGTAGCGACCGATTTTTCATAGGCAAACTTATTCTCAGACCACCCAAACGGTGAGATTCGATGGCGGCCATCATAATTTCTTGGCTTCGTCTCGCTAAGTGAATGGGACCTTTTGTTTCTCGTTTCTGATCTAGGGCCTCAGCAATATCAAGGATACCCATTTCGGTGCCGCTTTTCCGATTTACTTTTGGAAATTCTACTTGTTCCAAAAAACCATCAGGCTCAATGATCTGACGAAATTGGCAATCAAAACCGTTATTGAGCATTCTCAGTTTTCCAGTGGTGCCACACACTTCAAATTCAGAACCAGTTCCAACTGTATTGTAGCCATGAACACCATTAGTATAACGATATTAAGAGCTATTTACAGCTGGATGAATGTTAAGATGATTTCCATCCCAGTCTGAATCTTTGCAAAGAATTGAGCCTTGTACAAAGTCGATCTCTGGATCTCCAGCCATGAACAACATCATATCTGCCGCATGAGTTAGCCCCCAAAGAGCAGAACTGGCCCCATATTGGGCAATTACACACTGAACTTTACCAATTTCACCTTTGTCAATTAATCGTCTCATTTGACGATAAAAAGGCATAAACCGGCGTTGAGTTCCATAATTAAACTTGACATCATGTTCTTGAATGGCAGATACCATCGTATCCGCTTCTTCCATTGAGCAACAGAGTGGTTTTTCTGCGTAGATTCCCTTTACGCCATTTTCTGCTGCAAAAATAGTAATTTGAGCTCTAGAGGCTGGGCGTGTAGCAATACAGACGATATCTGGACATTCTTTTCGTATCATCTTTTGATAGTCGGTGTAGTATCGTTTGGCTTTATATCGATTACAAATGGCTTTGGCTTTCTTTTCCAAAACATCAGAGACTGCAACTAGTTGTGTTCTATCACAAGACAAGACGGCCGCCGCGTGTGAAAAAGGTACCCATAAAGACTCATCGGGACGACCAACTATCTCGTCATCAATAGTAGCTCCCATTCGGCCACACCCAATCAAGCAAACCTTGTACATTTCTGCCATTTTTACATCTTATCCATTGGCATAGACTAATCGATCACGCCGCTGATTTGGAATATTAACTATTTGTTTAGTTAACCCACTTTCGATGGTAGCGAAACCAATCTCATTGACTGCCATGTAATCGTTTTTACTACAGTCAGGTAGTGGACCACCATTCAGGTAATCCACAATTTGCTGATAGGAAACCTTGAAAACACTAGCATCCTCTGGCAAATCGAGTATGTTATGATCCTTAATTTTTCCATTATTACCAGTCAAGCAAGTTATTCATCTCGAATAACCAGCAGTTAGGATACCTTCAGTACATAGTACGTCAATTGAAAACGCTTCTCGCTTGCCGTGTTCACCAACATGAAATCCTTGAATACCGCTTTCAAATTGAATAGAAGATCCAACAATTGAAGGCTCAGGTTCGTAGTTCGGATGATCACTTCCACTTCCATCTTGAATGTGAGCTGAAACTCGGATTGGATCATATCCTGCAAATTGGCAAATCATATCAGTATTATGAATAGCAAATGACAGAATTGTACCACTGCAATAACCAATAACTGTCTTGATTTCACCTACTAGCCCGTCTCGCACTAAATTTTGCAATCGGATGAGGTGAGGTGCCCAATGCCGAGAATAATCAACGACAATTGGAATACCTTTTTCTTCAGCCATAGCTGTCATCTGATCGATTTCTTGTAACGAACATCCCGCTGGTTTTTCCAAAAAAATTGCCTTGACATCTGTATCGAGAACATTTTTCATAATTGAGAAATGAAATGGGCCACGTACACAAACAGCTATTATGTCTAGTTTTGCACTTTCTAACATTTCAACATCATTATTGTAGTATTGAACACTTCTGTCTGGAAAAGCTGGCCCCCAAGTTTGCCGAAATTCGGATAAACGATTCTTATCCATGTCGGCTACCGCTACCAAATCTGTTGATTTGCATTGCCAAATACCTCCAGCATGACAATAAGGGAAAGGGTCTGCTGGAGTTGAATAACGGGAAGCTATATTGCCTAATCCAATTAGACCAACACGATACATAATTTGACTCCTTTATCCGTTATAAACAAATAGCATGTAACCTATAACGGTCAGGATATCAGAGACAAAAGCAATTGTCAATTTATCAGCTTTCTATAAAAAACAGATCACATAAAGCGGTATTTGATTCACTTAGTTTGATTAAGCCTTACTAATGAAAAGGTGAAACTATTCGATAAACTAACACGAGAGATAAGTGATTAACACATCAAAGCCATAATTACGCCCTGGTTAGGACACTCCCCATAGAGAGTTCTATCTGGCCGCATTTCAGCCCAGAAGGTGGCCATACTTGTCACATTAACTCCGGCTAAAGTACCACTACCCTGAGTTGATGTCTCCAACTTAGGTAGGGAACCGTCTGTTGGCAGTGCTTTGTTGATCGTTGTAGCTTTTATCGACCCTATCTTCTCACCTAAAACTTTTCCTTCTGCTTCGTGGTCTCCGTTACTGTGGGCGTCATGTCCGTGGCTATCAGCGAAGGCAATCTGAGGTCTAAGTTGGAATCCAACTTGGAAAACGGCTAGTAAAATAACACCGATGGCTATGTAGTAAATCTTGTGTTTAAGGCACATAATCAAACTCCTAATTTGAAATTATTAGTTAAGGTTAAATTAGAGTGATAGAAACAGGCAGATCCCATCTGCGGATAAAGAGAAGGTTCTGATGGGAGAAACAAGTCATGGTGGTAAAAACTGATGAATGGGTCAACAAGAACCGATAATTGACATTATCAGACACAGACAAAAAAGCCGAAAATTGGCAGAGTTAGACTTTGGGTATCTTTGTGAAGGCATAGGCTCATACTTCCACAGTGTACATGTTCTATCAAGACAAAACCCATTTAACCTTTGCCCATTTTCTTATTTTTTGTCATATGGAGTAAAACATAAAAAACGATAACAATTCGCTTTGTTCAGTTGTACGAGTACATCCATGAATTTGACTTGTAAAAATAACTATGCTACAAGTCTATTAGAGTCGCTACGTAAATGCTCATCCGTTATGAATTTAAGTACGATAAACACAAGAGGTATGAGAGTTCAGATGAGTAATTACCATTCAGTTAGCATCAATAAATTTTTATCACACCTAGTGATTCTAACGCTGATACTGTCCACAACGCGTGCATTCACGGCTATTAACCTAGAAACAGTCGTAGGCGTTTGGACTTTCGATGAAGGTGCAGGAAAAGAGACCAAAGATCTGTCTGCTTTAGGCCACCAGGGTCAAATCAATGGAGCAAAATGGAAAAAAGGAAAGATTGGAACAGGGCTGGAATTCAGCGGAGGACAATGGGTCGAAATTAAATCGACACCGGAATT
>CAYVHK010000289.1:0-3795 GCA_964451145.1 uncultured bacterium
TTTATATCAAAAGAAGGTATTTCAAATAATTTAGGAAAACCTGGCCCATTTTCCATAATTAAAGCATCTATTTTTGGTGTTCCCATGCCTCTGTGTTCATGTGGAGTCATACCAGTAGCAGCATCTTTATATAAAAGAGGAGCATCTAAAGGAGCTACTCTATCATTTTTGATTTCTACACCTCAAACTGGGGTTGATAGTATTTTAATTACTTATGGAATGTTAGGACCAATGTTTGCTTTCATTAGACCAATCATTGCACTTTTTACCGGTATGATTGGTGGTTTATTTACTGAAAAATTTGTAAAAGATGAATATGTTACAACTTTAACAATTGATCATGAACATTCTAAAAAAACATTGATGGATGGTTTAAAATATGCTTTTATAACATTACCACAAGATATCGCATGGCCATTAGTGAAGGGTATATTATTAGCAGGATTGATTACTCTCTTGATTCCTAATAATTTTTTTATGAACCATGGGATTACAGGACTTTTAGCAATGATAATCATGGCATTAGTTTCAATCCCAATGTATATATGCGCAACAGCATCTGTTCCAATAGCTGCAGGTTTGATTTTATCAGGAAATCTAGAGCCTGGAGCTGCGCTTGTTTTTTTGATGGCAGGTCCAGCAACAAATATTGCAACTATTTCAGTCATAACAAAAACTCTTGGTAGAAAAATAGTATATATTTATTTGACTACTATTTTTTTATGCTCAATAATATTTGGTTATTTAATAAACCAATTCATTATTATTAATTCAAGTGACATAAGTCATCATATGCATCATGGGAGTTGGATTCATTTAATATCTGGGATTTTACTTTTAGTAATTTGTTTATATGCCATATTAAGCAGATGGAATATTTCACAAAATTTAGATGACTCAATTAGTGAATCGGATTTATGTTTTATTGTTAAAGGCATGACATGTAATCATTGCAAAGAGACTGTAATGGATGCAATTAATTCTTGTGATGGCATAAAAGATGTAAAAATAAATCTTGAATCAGGTCAAACATTTATTTTTGGTAATGCTCTTGATAAAAAACAAATTTTTACATCAATTAATAATGTAGGTTTTTCAATTGGTGAAAATTCTTGAAGTTTTCATTTTATGATGTGGAATATTATTTTTCTTCAATTGCTTCATTTGCAAGTGCATCAGCTTTTTCATTTTGAGGATGCCCGCTATGTCCTTTAACCCATTCCCATGTTATTTTATGTTGTTTTATTGCTTCATCTAATTCTTGCCATAATTTTTTATTTTTAACAGGTTTTTTTTGAGAAGTTGTCCAGTTTTTATTTTTCCATTCATAAATCCATTTAGTAATGCCATTTTTTACATAAGTTGAATCAGTGGTTATTATTATGGTGCATGGACGATTTAATGAATTAATTGCCTTGATAACTGCAGTAAGCTCCATAATATTATTCGTGGTATTTGATGCATATCCATTTATTTCTTTCGTATTCCCATTATAATGTAGAATTGCACCCCAGCCTCCAGGGCCTGGATTTCCCTTGCAGGCTCCATCTGTATAAATGTGTACTACATCATTTTTCATTATAATGAATTAACAAAATGTAAGAGATTTATTAAGAAATAAATTGTTCTTCTTCCGTGCTACCTTTCATTGCAGTTGTAGATGCTTTTCCTTGAGTAATGGTATTTTGTATTGCATCAAAATATCCAGTACCAACAAATGCTTGATGTTTTGCAGAGCGAAAACCATGTTTTTCATTAGAAAATTCTTTTTGTTGTAGTTCAGAATATGCCCACATCCCATTTTGTTTGTAAGCTTTACTTAGTTCAAACATCCCAAGATTTAAACTATGCCACCCCGCCAAAGTAATGAATTGAAATTTATATCCCATGGAAAATAATTCTTCTCTAAAAATTTTTAATGTCTCTTCATTTACATTTTCTTTCCAATTAAATGATGGAGAACAATTATAAGCTAGCATTTTATTCGGAAATTTTTCATGGATGGAGGATGCAAACTTTCGAGCTTCTTCTAAATTAGGTTTTGCAGTTTCACACCATAATAAATCTGCATATGGTGCATAACTTAAACCACGATCAATGGCTTGATCTAAGCCATTATTTACATAATAAAAACCTTCAGGAGATCTCTCACCTGTTATGAACTTTTTATCTCTTTCATCTGCATTGGAAGTAATTAGATTAGCAGCATTTGCATCAGTTCGTGCAATGATTAGTGTTGATGTACCCATGACATCTGCAGCCAAGCGCGCAGCTATTAATTTACTTATGGCCTCTTTAGTTGTAACTAATACTTTTCCACCTAAATGGCCACATTTTTTTGCTGAAGATAATTGATCTTCATAATGAACAGCTGAAGCTCCTGATTTTATCATGTGCTTCATAAGTTCATATGCATTTAGGTTGCCTCCAAAGCCTGCTTCTGCATCTGCAATGATAGGTACAATCCAATCAATATCTTCATTGCCCTTTTGCCAATGAATTTCATCAGTTCTTAATAACGCATTATTAATTCTTTCAACTAATGTTGGCACGGAATCAACAGGATAAAGACTTTGATCTGGATACATTGTATTTGATGAATTATTATCTCCAGCAACTTGCCATCCAGAGCAGTAAATGGCTTTTAAGCCTGCTTGGACCTCTTGTATGGCTTGATTCCCGGTTAGAGCTCCAAGGGCTCAAACAGGTTCATTTTTTTTAAGATATGACCAGAATTTTTCTGCCCCTTTTTTTGCTAAAGTATATTCAATGTTAATTGAACCACGTAGATTAACAACTTCATCGGCCAAATAAGGGCGTTTTATTCCTTGCCATCTAGAATTTTCATTCCAATCATTTATTAATTGTTCAATTTGATTTTTTCTATTCATTAGGTCCTTTTCATAGTTTGTTGTATGCTGGTAAGGTGAGAAATTCATCAAAATCATCATTGTTTATCATTTCTATAAAAAGATCACAGGCTTGATGATATGTTCCTTCATTAAACTTTTTTTCACCAACTTCAGATGCTATGATTTTCATTTCTTCTTCCTTTAGCTTATTAATTAAAGTTGGTGTTATGATAGTGTCATTATCTAATTTTGAGTCATGATGTATCCATTGCCATAATTGGGCACGTGAAATTTCTGCCGTGGCAGCATCTTCCATTAGATGGTATAGTGGAACACATCCATTGCCTGACAACCATGCTGCAACATATTGAATACCTACACGTAAATTTGTTCTAATGCCAGTTTCTGTTATTTTTCCTTTTGGAACTTTTAACAAATCTGTAGAGTGTATTAAAATGTTTTCTTTTGAAATATTTATTTGATTTTCATTTGGCATGAATGCATTGAATGCTTCAAGTGCAATTGGAGCTAGTGCTGGATGTGCAATCCATGTACCGTCATGACCTGCCATGGCTTCACGTTCTTTGTCATTTTTGACTTTTTGTAATGCATTTTCATTGGCCATGGGATCATTTTTTATTGGTATTTGAGCAGCCATTCCACCCATTGCATGGGCACCTCTTTTATGACAAGTTTGAATTAGAAGACTAACATAAGATTTTAAAAAATGACAATCCATTGTAACCAAGGAACGGTCAGGCAAGACAAAATCGTCATGGTTTCTAAATTTTTTTATGAAACTAAATATATAATCCCACCTACCACAGTTTAATCCTGCAGAGTGTTCCCTTAATTCAAATAAAATTTCATCCATTTCAAATGCTGCAAAAATAGTTTCGATTAAGACGGTAGCTTTTATGGTTCCTTTAGGGATGTTTAATTC
>CAYVHK010000289.1:3805-4349 GCA_964451145.1 uncultured bacterium
GAGCCATATTGAAAATATCATTCCATAATCTTGCTTCAAGATGATTCTCTAATTTAGGGAGATAAAAATATGGCCCTGAATTTGATTCAATAAGAGTTTTAGCATTATTATAAAAGAAGATTGCAAAATCAAAAATACTAGCAGAAAATGGATTACCTTCATATTTTACATGTTTTTCTTCTAGATGCCATCCTCTAGGACGCACCATTAAGGTAGCAGTTTTATCATTTAATTCATAATGTTTTCCATTTAAGTTTGTAAATGAAATTGTTTTATCTATGGCATCTTTTAGATTTATTTGACCATTTATAATATTTTCCCATGTTGGTGAAGTAGAATCTTCAAAATCAGCCATGAAGACCTTTACATTACTATTCAAGGCATTTATGATCATTTTTCGATCAACAGGTCCTGTAATTTCCACTCTTCTATCTTTCAAGTCATTTGGTATGGGTGCAATTTTCCAATCATTTTCTCTTATGGATTTGGTTTTTAATAAGAAGCTTGGCATTATCCCAGAGTCTACTTCAGATTGTCGTTTTTT
>CAYVHK010000290.1:0-4341 GCA_964451145.1 uncultured bacterium
GGTCAATTTTCGAGAATAACAGCAGATGGGAATCAGTTTCCGCGGGCTAACATGTTACAAGAGACATTTTTCATTTGATTTAGAAGGTCTGGAAA
Source organism: uncultured bacterium (assembly GCA_964451145.1). Taxonomy (GTDB): domain Bacteria; phylum Poribacteria; class WGA-4E; order WGA-4E; family UBA9662; genus TMED15. The sequence goes on from CAYVHK010000290.1 coordinate 96, forward strand.
GATTTTCATTTTGGCTATTAATCGAAGCCTTTCACATCAAACTCTATAACAAATTTTACACTTTAAGTTTCCCGCAGAATAGCAATTATAAGAACACTAAATAATTATACTGTTTCAATTTTCTGTGATTAATACCACTTTTGACAATGTTGGTATTGACGTATAACCTGTTCTCGTAATTTTTATTTCTTGAATCCTGCTATAATATTCGATCATTACTTACTTGTTACTTCCTAATAGAAGGATAGATCTACGATCCATTTTATGGTGTGAGGTATTCTATGACCAACATCTGTGGAATAAGATATAAATAAAATGTATTTACATCGATCTATTTGTGAAAATATTTTTAGCAGATTTGCAATCAAATATTGTTTACTCTATCAATGCTCCTTTATTACAACATATTTTGTGATGGTAAATTTATATGCGTTTTATATTCTTTACTGATATTCATTTGCTAGAAAATAGAGATTCCATTATCGGCTTCGAAAAATGCTTGGATAGGATGCTTTCCTACGGTCCACAATTGCTTATCAATGGTGGTGATTTGGGTATTACCCCAGAAGCCGTTGAAACCTACCATCGAATGATTCAAGGTTTGCCAATACCTGTTTACCACGTAAATGGGAATCACGAAATCTGCAATGGTTACTTAAATAGTGAACAGGCAGGCCCATTTTCGCATAGTTTTGATTGTGATGGTATACACTTTGTGATATTAGACACGGTCAAATTTTTCAATCCTACAAATGAACACCCCCAAAATTGGTACTTCACTGTAGACCAACAGGAATTGGAATGGCTAGATTCGGATCTACGTCCGCTTTCAAAACAAACACCAATTATATTGGTTAGCCATTGTTCAATATCAACTTCTGCCCCTTTTCGTTTCGGTCAGCAACCAGGTATGGCATTTCCAATTAATGAAGTGATAAATGCAGATCAGGTCCTGCAATTGCTAAAACCTTTTGATAATGTTGCGACACTTCATGGTCATGATCATGAAAATTGCCGCCATCGTTTAGGTAAAATACAAGTGTTGATTACGGCAGCGGTAGCAGGCAGTTGGTGGAAAAACGGTTTGCAGTCGGCAAATATATCAGGCGAACCCCAAGGATTTCGCGTAATCGATGCAAATTCAGAACAAATTGAAAGCCAATATGTAACAATTTTAGAAAGCCAATCACGATTAGCTGACTGGTACACAAAAGTAGAACAAGATCGGCATTTTATTAATGTTTTCGATGCTTCAGTAGAGACTAAGGTTATGATTGAAAACATTGGACGCTTGAAACCTTTAGATCCGTTTTCAGATTTAGCTAAAGGCTTATCTCCCCATCTATATGAGCTATCTACTAATCAACTCAATCAGATTGGACTATCAAAAAAAATCAGCATTAGTATCGAATTTGAAAATGGACAAACGAATCAATTGGTAATCGATTGTCCTACGAACAAGTGAAAAATCATTGTAAAAAAAGAGATTGCATAAAACTCTTACACCAATTTAAACTCTTCCATTTCTCCCTGATACGGTGAGAGGTTAAACGATTTCAGACTAAAATGTCTAAAATGAAAAATCAGATAAAACAAGGCCAAAAACGAAAAGGCCAAAATTTTAGACTTGCTTGTCAAAATAACACCTATTTTTTTATCGTAACAGCTGTATTTTTCCAGAAGGACTATATATAGATGATATGACTGAATAGGAACTAGCACAACACACCTTTAGCATTTATTATGTCGCTCCTTTTAATTAGGGATTACCGCTTTACCGTTTATCTCTAAGGTTATTCATCATAATACTTAATTTGTTGCACGAGACGAACCTTCAGATTCAGAATTAGAGTGAGATAATTAGACACACGTACTCATTCACTATTAGTTTACTACTCACTGCTATCTAACTTTTAGAAAGAATTGGAGAAATTCTAATGGTAGATTATTCCGCAACTTCCCGTACCAGTTTCACTAAAGTTCGAGACCAAAAAAAGTTCAAGGAATGGGTTGATAGTCTTCCCAAAACACAGTTAATTGAAGAGGATAGTGATGACGGTAAACTCTATGGACTGTTATTTGATAATCAAATCCCAGTTTATCGTGAGGATGACGACATCCAATTTGATATTTATCAAGAGATCCAATCACATATTTCGGATGGTTGGAGTATTACCTTTATCGAGGTTGGAGCATCAGGTTACGATTTACTCCAAGGCTTTGCGGTCATTGTTACTTCGTCCGAAATAAATCTTATATATCTCGATCAAGTCATAGAGGACAGGTTGAAAGAACTTGGAAATCCTTTTAATACCCGTATCTAAATACTAATTCTGAATTATTACCGAATTTCAAAAACAGTTGATAATTATGTCAATGAACCAGAACCAACAAAAGTTATTGGTCGAATTGAAACGGAATTGGTTTCAACGACTGCTTGGATTGAGTGAAAGAAGAGTCTAATGGACACCCCAACTTTCTCCATATCATACTTGTGGTAAAGAAGAAATCAGTACCATGTACGGGATAACTTTCCACTTAGGAGAGGGAAGAACTTCAATGCCCTATCAGGGATGTCCTTACTGGGGAAAAATGTATCCTTTTCGGGCCTCAATGCCTCCATTTTGTGAATATTGTTGTAACGATGATTTTATTCATCCTTCTGGCATCAACAGTGATTCTAATTTTGGGAATGTAAAAAAGAGGATAGTACTTAATTCATTGCCTTTGAATTTAAATAAGTATCATTTCTGCTGATCTGGAAATGGGTTGCGAAGATCATATCGTCCTGGCTTAAGAATAGGCATTGTTCCATCTTTTACCATTAATTCAAGGGGTGATTCTTTGGTTTGAAGAGGCATTTCAACTACACTTTTTATACGTAATGATTCATATATGGCCATCATGATTTCCATCGTATATCGCGCCTGTTTACCACTACTTCGGTGTTCCACAATCTTCCCCTCCATCCAATGGATCAATTCTTGTAACTGATCAATTTTCTCTTCAGGTGGTTTTATCTTTTTCCACCCGCCGGTCTTGTCATTGTGAAGTGAAATTCCGAATTCTGTGGTCTTAATTTGCCCTGTTGTACCGTAAACTACGGCTGTAGAAATAAGTGGCTCTGGCAGATCACTTTCGTATATTCCTCTCGCTCCTCCTTCGAAGCAGATCAATCCCATACACAAATCCTCACAACGAGTACGACGTTCCCACCTATCTGTGGTGCGGGAAGTTTGCCCAATGACCCAAAGTGTTTCCGGGTCTGATAAATGGTAACGCATACCATCAATCAGATGAGAACCGATATTAAGCAAACCAGCATTAGGTTTGCTACGTCGGTGAAGCAAGGTTGGCTCTCCGATTGCACCATCTCGTATTAGCCTTCTAATTTCCGTATTTACAGCTGAAAAACGACCCTGGTGTCCGATAACCAACTTGGTACCATTTGTTTCGCACACATCAATCATGTCATCTGATTCTCCCAAGGATGTGGCCATTGGTTTTTCGCCAAGAATTCCTTTGACGCCGGCTTTTGCCGCCGCCATAGTTATCTCGGCCCGTACTCCTTGCCATGTCGAAATACTGACTATATTCAAATCTTCTTTTTTCAGCATTTCATTGTAGTTGGTATATATAGCAGGGATGGAAAATTCCTGAGCCAGTTTCTTGGCAGATTCTGGTCTGATATCCATTACTGACACTATTTTTGTTGCTGGATTCTTTGCATAGGCAATAGCATGATTCCTTCCCATACCACCACACCCGATAATCCCGACTCGATATGCTTGTTGACTCATTGACTTATCTTCCTTCCATTTAGATCATCATTAAAATTAGGAATTTTTCTCACCACGCAATATCAGCAAAGAAAAGGTAGGTTTGGTGAAAAAAGTTGCTAACTCAGCTTTGGATTTTTTGGCTCATGCATTCTGTGCAACCGTAAACGAGATCCTTCTAACGGCAAACCAATTCTGATGCTGTCGCGAAGATGTGATTCCATGAACGCAAATATTAACTCGGTACTGGCATAGGCGCAGCGTATTCCGCCACGTGTCGGTTGACCAGTATCCAACGCTTGAACAATATCTTTGATGAGATTAGCCGTAGAACTTGTTCGTTCAAATTGAGGAAATTTATCGTTGACAAGTCCTGTGCGCCAACCAGGGATCTGCTTTTGGCATCGGATTTTCCATTGCCAACCGTTATTCCAGCAGGTCACGGTTCCCTTTTCACAGATTGCCTC
>CAYVHK010000291.1:0-4321 GCA_964451145.1 uncultured bacterium
GTGGTGGCGATTGTTGGGCGACCCAACGTTGGAAAATCTTCCTTGTTCAATTTGCTAGCCCGTAAGAAACTTTCGGTGGTTCATGATATGCCAGGAGTTACTCGCGACCGAATGTATACGGATATTGCTTGGAGGGGCCATCAGTTTACTCTCGTCGATACTGGTGGAATGGATCTAGAACCAATTGATGAACTGATTGACTTGGTACAAATTCAAGTTGAGATTGCTCTGTCGGAAGCCGATATAATTCTATTTTTGGTTGATGTGCGAGATGGCATTCTGCGACAGGATCATATAGTTGCTGATAAGCTTAGACGAACCAACAAACCCGTGTTTCTAGCTGTTAATAAGGTAGATAGTAAAAAGTGGGCCGACGCCAGTGTCGATTTCTATGAATTTGGGCTAACGACACCTTATCTTATCTCGTGTACTCAGAACCTAGGCTTGGAGGTGTTGATGGAAGATATAGTACAACAGCTACCTCCCCCTGAAGATTCGCTTGACGAGTGGCCAATGGGCTTAAAAATTGCCATTGTAGGACGGCCAAATGCAGGCAAATCGTCGCTTATTAACAAATTATTAGGAACGGAACGGATGATCGTCAGCCAACTGCCTGGCACCACACGAGATGCAGTAAACATAGAGTTTAGTTATCAGCACATTCCCTTTGAACTCATTGATACCGCGGGAATGCGACGTAAATCTTCGGTAAAAGAGAAATTGGAAAAATCAACTGTTCAGAATGCAATTCGGAGTATTCGACAAAGTGATGTCACTTGGTTAATTTTAGATGCTACCCGAGAAATTTCCAGACAGGATAAGGTAATAGCTGATTTTATAGCTAGACAGGGTAAGTCCTGTGTAATCGCTGTCAATAAGTGGGATTTGATCGAAAAGGATGAAACTACCTTCAATCGTTTTACGGATAATATCTATCGTACATTTCCCCAATTGACTTACGTACCGCAGGTCTTCATTTCGGCTGAAACAGGCCAGAGAACTAGCAATATGTTAGATATTAGTCTACAAATTCATCGAGCAGCCTCAACACGAGTTCCAACACCTGACCTTAACCAACTTCTGACAGATTTGAAGGGAAGACGTCAACCGCCTCGTACTGGTCGGTTCCGGCCTAAGCTACGTTATATAACTCAAATTGAAATCCACCCACCAACTTTCCTAATTTTTGGGACTAATGCTAATAAAATCAAAGCCCATTATGAATCATACATTGCCAATAATATTCGGCAAGCATTCGGTTTTGAAGGTTCACCAATCCGAATTTTCTATCGGTCTAATGCGGCATTTCGTCAAGGAAGAACAAAATGATCTTAGTTGAAGTTGCATTTGTATCTGTTGATGCCGCCGGTTCGCCCGTCGTATTTTTACGTAATATCGAAAAAGAAAAAAAAAGACTGTTGCCAATTTGGATTGGTCAAAGTGAAGCTATTGCTATTCATTTGCATTTGAAGGAAGAATCTCCACCTCGGCCTTTTGCACATGATTTGATGAAGAATATAGTTGAGGCCTTATCTGCCACCGTTGATTCTATTTACGTTCATAGTTTAAAGGACCGAACCTTTTTTGCTCTCATTAACTTAAGCGTTGGTCAAGAAACTATACAGATAGATGCTCGTCCAAGTGACAGCATCGCTCTGGCTTTACGTTGTAATGCTCCAATTTTTGTCGATCAGGAAATCATCGACAAAAACAGCTTTGCTGAGGATGATCTGATGGACAAAAAAGAACCGAGTTCTCTCGAGGATTTGGATGATGATGACTTGGGTCGTTTCACAGTCTAGTTGATTAACTGGCATGGCAAATATCACCTATACGAAATTAGACGTTCATCGTGGCTGAATTTGAGGCTTTACCTTGTAAGATTCAAAAACTGGCAGCTCAACATTTTCCCTCTTGTACCGTTCGTTTTTGTGCGCTTGCTGGTTCCAAAATTTTCCAACCTGACTTCATTTTGCTCACAAATCATCGGTTGTTGGTCTTGACAGAGCAGACAACACTTGGCCTTTACTCTTTTTCTGTTATTACGTCTGATCTTTCTTTTGATCAGATTCGAAGCTTGTCGATTGAACAAACTTTGTGGCAAAAAATCACGTGGCAATCTCAGTTAAAAATTGAAACATCCCAATCGATTTCTCTCATAAACGGATTGAACCTACGAGATGCTAAGGAAATCATTCACTTAATACCTTAACTGAAATTAAATTAAACTACACTAAATCCAATGACACAAAATCCCAACATTCTTTGGTACTGCACTGATCAACAACGTTTTGATACAATTTCTGCTCTTGGTAATCGATATATTCGCACTCCGAATTTAGATGCATTTTTAGCTACCGGTACAGCTTTCACTCATACTTACTGTCAGTCGCCGATCTGCACACCAAGTCGTGCTAGTTTTCTAACAGGTATGTACCCATCGGCTCTGAGTGTCAATGGCAATGGAATCGAGAATTTTCCGATATATTATCAAGATAGGTTGATTCCTTATATTTTAATGAAATTAGGTTACGATTGTGGATTAGTTGGTAAATTACATCTTTCGAGTGCAGCATTGGGACAGGAAAAACGGGTTGACGATGGTTACCGGTATTTTCAATATAGTCATGATCACAAAGGGCCACACTCATTTGGTCATGACTATGCCGAATGGATTCAAAAACGAGGAGGGGAACCTGAACATCTTATGCAACAACCGGTCAAGATTACCAATTATCGAGATGGAGCGGATCGTCAAAACTTCGGTGGGTTATGTGAGCCGTCAGCCATTCAAGACAACATCCCACCATATCTTCATCAAACCTTCTGGTGTACGGAGAAAGCAATTGATTTTATACAGAAAAATAGGGCTGCTGATCAACCGTGGTTTCTGTCAGTTAATCCATTTGATCCACATCCTCCTTTCGATCCCCCTTGGTTTTATTATGAACAATATAATTCAGAACAATTGCCGGGAGCCAATTTTCGCCATACTGACCTCGACCATCAAAAAAAACTTGTTGATTTAGGCATAGACTTTCAGTCGAAACCAAAACCGCCTTCAGATTGGCAAGATAAAAAAATTCAAGCTGCTTACTATGCCATGATTGAACAAATTGACACTGAATTTGGTCGACTAATTGATTTTCTGGAAAAAACTGGGCAGCGCCAAAATACAGTGATTATTTTTATGTCTGATCATGGTGAAATGCTTGGTGATCATGGTTTAGTTCTGAAAGGATGTCGTTTTTACGAAGGATTAGTCCGAGTTCCACTAATAATTTCCTATCCTGAAAAATACCAAAAATCAGTAGTTTCGACGGTTCTAGTAGAGTTGGTTGATCTTGTACCAACTTTGCTTGACTGTATTGGTTTAGAAAAGCCCTTCTATTTGCAGGGAGAATCTTTGCATGCTTTACTTTCTGGTTATACCACCGAACATCGACAGAGTGTACGCTGCGAGTTTTATGGGGCTATCGACTATCCTGATCAAACCCATGCAACGATGTATCGAGATGAACAATGGAAATTAGTTACTTATCATCATAAAGATATTTGTGAACTGTACAATTTAGTCGAAGATCCTTGGGAACATCAAGACTTGTCTGGAATACCGAAATGGGAAAGAAAAAAATGGGAGCTGTTGGAAAAAAGTTTTAATAAAACTGTTTCAGCTTGTCCACCGATGTCACCCAGAATTCAGCCTTATTAGGTTCTTTGGTTGAAATCGATCTATATTTTTCAAATTTTGTTTATCTTAGGTATGCGGTAACTACAACAGTTATCACCAGAATTAATGTGGCATTCTCGCTGGATGGGCCGACCAAGTAAGTCTTGAAGAAAAGACAGTTCCACTTGGCAAATTTGCTGGTACTTCTCTGCAATATTGATTAAGGCACAACGATACTCCCAAAATATGAAAGCATCGTCCTTTTCTTCTACTTCGACCATATATCCTTGTTGGTTGAAGTAGTCAGCCAGCAATCTGACTTTTTCGTCCAGGGATTTAAATTTACTGCCTTCAAAAAACCCGGCTGCTCTTTGTTCCATTTCTCTTTGTAAGAGCGTCTTAATCTTTTGCTCGCCATCGATTGCTAGAACTGCGCCAATCAAGCCTATGCTAAAGTCGGGGTATTTACGGGGAAATAACTCATCAATTCCCTTAGCCGTTAAGTAGTAGATATTACGAGGACGGCCCCGCTTCAATTTTTCCTTTTGATGATAAATATAACCTTGAGTTGATAAAATTAGCAAATGTTGCCGAACTGTAACTTTGTGCAGACCAAGTTTCTCATCAATCTGAGTATTGCTCAAGCCTTTA
>CAYVHK010000292.1:0-1839 GCA_964451145.1 uncultured bacterium
GATCTTAGCGTGTTTTGTGGTCAGTGGGAGATTTAATATGCGTGGCTTATCGCTATTGTGCTCTACTTCAGTAGAACACAATGGTAAGATTACGTCGCCATGACAGTACCATTAGTCAAAAATAGGTTATTCTTGATCAATTCTTAACCTAGGTTCTTTCACCATCCGATTCTAAAGTCGGCAATCGCCCAGCATGATAGATCCCAAGACCATAAAGAAAACTCGCTGTTCGGAACTTAACTGGTTAACCCACTCTCCGTGTCGAGATTCAGGTGTGAAAAATTTACCCACAGCTCACGTGGTCCCTCGTGAAGCATATTTGTAAAGCACTGAACGGCGTTCGTGATCGGTATACCAAAGTAAAATGCCGTGAGTCAGGGTTTTAAAAAAATAGCAGATCGCCAGTTTTTATTTCTGGACGACTAATCCAAGACCATCTTCCAAACTACGAACGTCAGAGGATGTTGTCTCACAACTTTCACGGCTACCGGTTATAATGACGAAACCACTATTACCACTGCTACCATCTGCCAATTGCCAAGCTACTGTTATTCCTTTACAATAGATTTTTTCGGAAACAGCATTTACTTCTAAAAACACATGTTGGCATACAAGCAAGATAGCCTACCAATTGGTAAACAAAGAATTCGATCTACTCATCTCACTATTGAAAGCGGGTACACGTCTCGTTTTTGTTTAGGGAGTAGATTGTTAGCTGGGGGATGAATACGAATTCTATTCGTCGCCAACAAAGAACGGTTAAATTAAGAAAGGGTAATCAGACACAAGGAAATATTCATTTAGTAACGCTTCTTGCACTTTCCTTTTACGATAGGCATGCATTATTATCACGCTCTTAAATGTCTAATTAGCATCTCGTATTTCTTTCAAAGTAAACATGTCCTGATATATTATTTTAGTTTTCTAATTTTCTGTTTTAAATAGGCTATCAAGAGAAAACCAACAATACGAATGAACCGAACGACTCTTATTAAAAAAAACATGGGTCAAATTGCCCCCAACAATTCCGTTTCTTCGTTTATATCTTTCTTGTGAATGAATAAGTAACTCTTTAAATTAGTAGTGTATTTCACAAATTGGAATCGCCAAATTCAGTGTTTTTTTGCTGGAAATTTTTTATTGCTTTCACTGCTTCTGTTGTTCCTATTCTGTTTAATGCTTCTACCGCAGAATCCAGAATTGACCAGTCTTCGTCTAGATTTCCTAATACTTTTATAAGAGCAGGCACTGAATCCTCTGTCTCTATTTCACCTAATGCAATTATTGCATTCAAACGGATATCTCTATCCTTATCTTGTAATGATTGGATTATTGTGGGTACGGCCTCTTTTGCTTTAATACCTATTTCACCTAATGCCCATATCGAACTAATCCTAACACTTGTACTCTCATCCTGAAGTGCATAGATCAAAACAGGTGTTGCTTTTACTGCTCCTTGTCTGATTCTTCCTATTGCATATGCAGAGTACTCACGAATATCTGGGTTTGGATCTTGTAAGGTTTGAATTAAAGCTGGTATGGCATCTTTTGCTGCCGATCCAATTAAACCTAACGCTAATACAGCATTGATTCGGACACTTCCATCTTTATCTTCCAATGCTTTAATCAAAAATGGAACCGCATCCTGAGCCCCCTTCTTTTTCCTACCTAGGGCAAATGCTGCATTGGAACGAATCTCTGTTTTTTTGACTTTAAATCTTTGGTTAGCTTCCTAATTTCCTGTTTAGATGTATCTAATTAGGAAACAGAGTTTTGATCAACAATCAATAAAAAAATTCTATCGGTAGTTGTTTAATCTAAATCGAAAAATATGAAGAA
>CAYVHK010000292.1:1939-4305 GCA_964451145.1 uncultured bacterium
TCAATAAAAAAATTCTATCGGTAGTTGTTTAATCTAAATCGAAAAATATGAAGAACAGTTTAATGCTAAATTGTTCAGTGCAACTGATACATTATTTTTTTATACATCATCTTAATCGTTTATTTTCATCATATTTCGCAACAACATTAAGTGCTTCCATTGTTCCTATTCCTTCTAATGCCTCAATCGCAACGCTACTAGTTACTAATGTGTTAGCTAAGCGTCGTGCAGATTCATCTTCATTTTGCACTAATTGAATTAGAATTGGCACAGCAATCTCTGCATCTGATCCTATTTGACCCAATATTCTTGCAGCGCTATGACAAACTTCCAAGTTTGGATTTTGCAATTCTTGAATTAAAGCAGGAACAGCATTTTCACCTATCTTTCTTAATGCCAATGAAGACTGCCAGCGAACGCCCGAACTAGAATCTTGTAATCCCTCAATCAAAAGAGAAATTGCATCGTATGCATCCTTTCCGATGCGACCCAAAGATTTGGTAGCCAAAATTCTGACATCTTGATCTGGGCTTTCTAATTCTTGAATTAAAGCAGGAACAGCGTCTTCCCCCATTCTTCCCAATGCCTCTTCAGCCTGAATACGAACTTCCCATTTTTGATCTTGAAAGCAATCTATTAAGGCGGGTATTCCTTCTTGGGCTTTACTACCCATTTGCCCTATTATCTTTGTTACACTGAGACGAACTTCTGCGTTTGAATCCTTTAGCAATACAATTAAATGAGGAACAACTTCTTCACCCAGCCTATCAATGACTTTTTCTAGGCTAGGACGAATCCCCGGCATTTTCAGCATTAAAATTAAATTAGGCAACATTTGACTCACTGCGCTGATTGCTTCAGATGAACCGATTCTTAATAGAATACTCGCCGTCATACCAGAAATCATCAGATCTTCGTTTTGTAATTCTTTGATTAAAATTGGCATCGCATAAATTCCAATTTTTTCTAATGCTTGTGATGCACTCAGGCGAACAATCGGCTCTTTGTCATTTAACAATTTCAAAAGAGGAAAAATAGCGTCGGCCGACTTATTTCCTATGCAACCCAAGGCATATGCAGAATTGGAACGTACCCTGTTGTCTTCATCATTTAATTTCTCAACTAAGTCTGGAACACACTGCCCAGATCCTAATCTTGCTAGTACTAATGCTGAGGCACTTCTAACATTTTCATTTTTATCTCTCAGACTTTTGATTAAAGCGAGTATAACGTTTCTCGATTTTCTTTTTAGTTTACCTAATGCCCATATTGCATGGCACTGAACATCACTATCTTCATGCACTAGTAGTTGAATCAGGGTAGGTTGAGCATTCAATCCTATCTTGGATAGTGTCCTTGCGGCTCTACGACGGACCAATGGATTTCTATGTTGCAAGGCTAGGATCAAGTCAGTTACTGAATTGTTACCGATTTCCACTAGAATTTTTTCAATTTGGTGATTAATTTTTTTAATTTCTAGTGCTTCGATCAGATATGGTACAGATTCTATACCGAGTTGTACCAATTCGTTTTCAATTTCAGGAACGGATGCAGTATTTTTATATTTTATTTTCTGCACTAAGGTTTTTATGTGTCGTTGTTGCTCAGTTTGACAACCTATCAATAAAAAAATAAAACAGAAAGCAAAAGACAAACGATTAACTAATTTCATTACTCAAAATCCGATAATCCAATTAGACGCAATATTCATATTAAAAACTCCAGTGGGTTCTTACTTTTATCGAAATTCATGATGATTATTCGTTTAGAATTTGATAACGGCTTAACAAGCTTATTTAGATATTAAGTGATTAAAGGTGATACAAAGAAGTTAACGAAACCTATAACTTTTTTATTAGTTGCCAGTTTTTTGGACACAAAAAACCTAACCATAATAGCTAAATTATATTTTCTATTTTTTCTGATTTAGGAAGTAGAAGTAACTTGATCGCACTCGAATTCCTAATTCTATCAATATAATTTCTAAACCAGATAATTTTGGCTTAAAACTAATTGCTAAAATTGTTGTAGCATTGTAAAAAATGGAACCATGTTATTTTTCAATCATCTTTTTGTAATAGTATATTTTCTTGATTATCTTGTAGGTAGCATCAAATTTCGTACTGGATTATAATATATGTTTGTTTATAAAGAATATCTATCTTTCGAAAAATTGCTCTTCAGTCAATATTAAGGTTACCAAGAAAATTGTTCTTTTTTGACCTTATTGACAAATAAACACACTCAAGAAATTGTGCATTACCAAGAGGTGTTTCTACTTTTTTGAAACAATCAACAGCTTTTTGAAAATCTTTAAGATTCCTAAATATTTCTCCAAGATTATAATGTGCGCTTACATAATTAGG
>CAYVHK010000293.1:0-2407 GCA_964451145.1 uncultured bacterium
GGGGAAAAAACTGTTCGTTTGATTGTTGACGTGATTGTCAAATCGGTTAATGATCAACCGGTACTTGAGCAAGAACTACCTAATCTTATTTTGCTCGAAGATCAGAAACGGGTTGTGTCATTGAGCAACCAAGGTGGAGTAAGCCCCTATTTTTCGGACGTAGATTCAGTGTGGAAAGATGAATTGCAATTTAGTACTAAGTTGAATTCAACAGCTGAAATACAAACGCCATTGTTAAGTTCTAAAATCAGCATTATTGACCAAGGCGATTCTGGTTCGGAAACTGTTCTCGAACTGATACCAAATCAAAATCAGCACGGCACAGCAAAAGTTACTGTTACAGCAACTGATCGAGCTGGTGTAAGTCAGGATCAAACCTTTACCGTAACGGTTCAATCCGTCAACGATGCACCAAAAATGAAACAGGCGATAAGCGAGATTGAGACAGGTTGGAATCAGCCAACAACTGTCGATTTAAATAACATTTTTAGCGACCCAGATATAGAAACAGACCAAGACCAATTAACCTTTCATGTAAGGACCGAAAATTCACCTGTTAAAACCGAGTTGACAGATTCCTCCTTACTAACATTGACACTTACTAATCCACTGACGGTCGATAACATATCCGATCAATTGGCTGAACTGGCGGTTGTTGCCACCGATAGCGCTGGATTAACTGCTACACATATATTACGGCTAAAAAAATTCACCGGCAACCACCCGCCAATCGTCATCTCAACAATTGAGAATATGTTGATACTAGAAGATGAAGCCGCAATCACTTTTGATCTGACCGATGTCTTTGAAGATACCGATATTCAATCTGAGTCAACCGAAAACGATTATTCAGACAAACTTCGTTTCCAAGCCAGAGAAACGAACAATTTGTTGGTTTTGACGATAATAGATGGTGAACTAAAATTAACCCCACGAGCTGATCAAAACGGCGTTACCGAACTCACTATCATGGCTCTAGATATGCTAAATGCTAAAGCCGAACTAACATTTGAGGTTCAAATTACACCCGTTAATGATCCACCTGAATTGGTTAAACAACCACAACTAATCGAGATGGAAGAAGATAGTAGCGGTCATCAGTTGAGTATGGTTGATATCTTTAACGATCCCGATATCTCTACCAATGGAGATCGACTTCACTATGAAGTAAGCGACAATCAACTGTTACATACTATTTTGGAGGGAGAACAACTGATATTGATTCCCAAAAAAGATCAGTATGGAACGACACAACTGTTTCTAACTGCCATTGACCAACAAAATAGCCAGCGGCGGGTGCCAATACAAATTAAAGTTAACCCAGTTAACGATCCGCCCAGAGTTCAGCCCAAAATAGATTTGGACCGAGTTCCCAGAAAATATGTGGGCGAAAAAATCCCGTTGAATATCGGCTTACAAGACTTGTTAGGGAAAACTTATCAGCCAGCTGACCAATTGATGATTTTGTTTGAGTCTGACCAACCTAGTGGCCAGTTCTTTGATACCAACCATAAGCCAATCACTGCACAGCAGATTGATCAACCTAGTATCAATGTTACTTATACTGATAGAGAACCTGGTTTGTCTCTGATAACAGTACGTGTTCGTGCTTTGAATTCTACTAAAGATGTTTTTCCAGCTTCAGTTTTACCGGTATTTTTTGAAAGTACGATCGTTGAAGTCCAAATTGGAAATCGGCGCTTATTCCCAAAATCGGTTCCTGTTCCTCTAAGATTGAACCAAGAAATGGAAGTTATTGTCATTGGAGTTCCTCATTTATCGGGCAATATTTCGTTACGGTCGATAGAAAATAAGGTGATTGTAACGGAACCATTGTCCGAATCATCTCAAAATGCGGGTATCTATAACGGGAAATTATTCTTGGACCAGTCGGCTGACCACACATTGGACGGTATCCACGATTTAATAGTTAAACTTGGCCAAAGTCAAACTGTTATTAATTCTGCTTTTAATTTAGACTCTCAACCGCCGACAATTTCGCCATCGAGTGTTTTTCTAAACAATATTCAACAACCAATAGAACCATTGTTTGTAGTAAAAAATAATCAAGATCAACCTTTTATTATTGATGTTAAAACTGAAAGTACAGCTGAAGTATGGGTTGATATTTCAGCTCTGGATAGCAAACAACTACAACTGCAAAAATTGGCTCTGACTGATCAGGTTTTCTCAACCCAATTGACTGTCGATGCAAATACAGATATTGCCAGTGGACCGAAGCCAATTCGTGTTGTAGCTCAAGATTTAGCTGGTAATCGTTCAGAAGTAAAGATAATGGTCGATTTTTCTGCTTACAGGACTTTGGAAATGACAATTCCGAAAGGCCTTAGTTTTATTCACTTGCCGCTAGAAATTACTAAAATTAATGACAAAGCGACCACTATCC
>CAYVHK010000293.1:2417-4296 GCA_964451145.1 uncultured bacterium
TCCAGACTGTAGGCGACCTATTTTCTATGATAGGATCTGATAAAATCAGTCATCTAATTACCTATCACGACCAGCAGAAAGTGTGGCAAAGTTATTTAGGACCTGAATCACGTGGCAGATTAGCCGATCAACCCTTAAATACCAAAGTGGGTATGTTAGCTCTATTGAAACCCAATATAGATAGCATAAAACTAAAGTTGACTGGGAAGCAACCACCAGTAGAACCTGTAAATTTGAAGGCTGGTGTCAACTTGATTGGCACCCCATATAATAGCCAGTTCAAAAGTCTAGATGATCTGTTTCAACTGGATGGATTGAAAGGTCAACCCATTTCGGTTGTTGTTCGAGACAGGGGAAGATTTCGGACAATCTCAGCCGCAGATGTCCAAACTGTGGAAGAAAGGACTGTTCAAGTAGGGCAAGCATTTCTGATCCTTGCCCCACTCAGTGTGGTCATTGATTCGCCCTAAGGCTGCTGATACGGTTGGTCACCGACTTCTGTTTGTAACTGATGTAGCTCGTCGGTAAGTTGAGTTTGGATACCCGCGTAAGCTGGTTGCCCATAGACACTGTTCATTTCGTGTGGGTCTTTTTTTAAATCAAATAATTCCCATTCAGGTTGTTTGGGGTCATCAGCCGAGCCTGGAGTACCGAGACCGTCAGCATAGTAGTAGATCAATTTATGATCATGTGTTCTCAGGCCATAATGTGCGTAGACATGATGATGAGCCAAATGCATCCAATAACGGTAATACATTGAAGTTCGCCAATTTTCTACAGTTTTTCCATTCATAAGGGGACGAAAACTGTGGCCTTGCATTTCGTCTGTTTTGTCAACATCAGTACAATCTAGAAAAGTTGGGGCAAAATCAAGATTAAGAATCATATCATCATTGACGCTTCCAGCTTCAATTTCTCTTGGGTAACGCATAACGAATGGCATTCGCAACGACTCTTCATACATGAAGCGCTTGTCGTACCAGCCGTGATCGCCTAGAAAAAAGCCTTGATCAGAAGTATAAACGACTATGGTGTTTTCAGCTAATCCTTCTTGATCGAGGTAATCCAACATCCGACCGACATTATTATCGATAGAGGCTACACATCTTAGATAATCTTTGATATATCGCTGATATTTCCACTGTTTTTCCTCGGCTGAGGTTAACCCTTCAGGAATAGGATATTTCAAATCACGATCTGTCATATCACGATCGACCCTCATTTTGGCTTCTTTGGCTGCTGAGGCACGATTACTATAATCATCGTGGAATGTTTCCGGTTCAGGAATATCTGTATTTTCGTATAGATGCATCAATTTATCGTCTGGGTCCCAGGGGCGATGAGGTGCCTTATGGTGAGTCATTAGCATAAATGGTTGTTCAGGATTTCTCTCTTTTAGCCAATCCAACGATAAGTCGGTGATAATATCGGTGACATAACCTGGATAAACCTTTTTTTCTCCCATGTCGATCATTTCGGGGTCATGGTAAAGTCCTTGGCCTGGTAGAACATTCCAGTAATCGAATCCAGTTGGGTCAGCATGACCACCATGGCCTAGGTGCCATTTGCCAACAATGGCCGTTTGGTAACCTGATGTCTGTAGCAGTTTGGGAAAAGTAGTTAAACGACCGTCTAACTTAGAACTAAGCGTAGTAACGTTATTGACGTGATTATAGGTACCCGTTAAAATGGTGGCTCGACTTGGCGTACAAATCGAATTGGTACTAAAACAGTTGTTGAATCTTATTCCTTCTTTGGCAATACGATCGATGTTGGGCGTTTGATTAATGCGACTGCCGTAGGCACTGATGGCGTGTGAAGCGTGATCATCAGACATGATGAACAAGATATTCGGTCTTTTGTTTTGATTACTCACAAA
>CAYVHK010000294.1:0-3486 GCA_964451145.1 uncultured bacterium
TTATTTCAAAATCTCGTTCACATTGTAAACAACTGAGTTTGCACCCTGGCGACCTGAATTTCCGATTTCTATCCTCTTGTTCCTTTGATAGCTTTTTCCATTTGAAAAACACATGAAACATGGGAATTGTACTTTCACAATAAGGGCATTTAGTTCCTGTCATAATAGGATTCGACTTCTCTCTTTGTAAAATTTTGCTGACATTATTTATACATCCGATAATAATAGCAGGCTGACATAAAGCCAAAAAGTACCAAGAGTCATTAAGGCAATCCTGAGACATATCGAAAGCCACCAGGGTAGAAGTCCCTATTACGCGGATCCTGGTAGTTGCGGTAAGCTAACCGCAAGTAGTTGGTAACAGCGACCCAAGAACCGCCCCGCAAGACTCGAGATGTTCCAGTCTCCGGCCTCAGCAGGTTATTGGCTGGTGAACTTCTGTTAGTTCCACAAATTGCAAAAACTCAATATTAGCAAGGATTATATGACTCTGCCTTCTAGCCAACATAGCATTGGATTATATTGATAATTAGGCCGATGTCATTCTGAGCGGATTCAATCGACGTCTGACAGGGCCTACCAGTGGTAATGCAGTCGTGAAAATGGCGAAGTTCTTCTACAAAAGCATTGTGCCAGTCTGTGGCCGGTTGACTTTTATATGAGGTTCCTGTCGGATCAATTCCTTGAACCGTTACTTCGGAAAGTTGCCCACATGAAAATCCGGTGGGGTAAGAAAGAATCACCCGCTTGTCATTACCGTATATCTCCAATGTCTCCTTGAAATCCCACAGATTGGGTAGATCCACCCAACTGGCAACTAGTCGGTACCTAGATGGATATTCCAAGGTGTAGGTAATCGCACGGCCTCCGTTCCAAATTTCTGTGTTGACCACCTTAGTTGGCATTCCAAGCATGACACGCATTCCATAGATATCATGAATCATACTCCCCGAGAGCAGATGAAACGCCTTTATCACATGTGGCTCTAAATTGCCAACGGCTTGTTGGTAACCACCGCCATAGATTTTGAAATCTTCGGCTTCTTTCTGTGAGGTTGGCGAATCGGTTAGGATATCGTTAAATTGACGAATATCAAACTGTCGTAAATGGAGTTCGTTTCTGGGATGCAAATGATTGACTTGACAGAACAGAATATCGTTCATTGTTTCAACCTCTTGCTTAGCATAGACAAAAGCGGGATCGTATACTTTCATATAACCAACCTGACCGACTGTTCTAACCCGTTTTTGGGCAACGACAATTCGATCCACTTCTTCTAGGGAAGAGCAAAGTGGTTTTTCCACAAAGACGTGTTTCCCTGCCTCAAATGCGGCGACAATGGCAGTTGGCTTATATCCGCCAGCACAATGCAAGACAGCGTCTATATCACTATCCAGTAACTCGAAATAGTTGGTCGTAACCTTAGGAATCTTAAATTTGCTAGCTACATACTCAGCGGTTTTAAGAGATAGGTCACAAACCATTGTTACTTCGAAGAGATCCGGCAAGTTAACCAGATTTGGCATATGTTGAACTTGAGCGATAGCGCCACAACCAATCACGCCAATCTTGACACGTTTCATCGTTCATCTCCACTAAAACCCGGATCCGCAGTATGGTAAGTGAGTGCATTCCAAGTGTTAGCTAATTGATAAACCTGTTGGAACATTGGATAGAGAATATGCCAAATAGTATTTCGGGCATCCAGAGCACTAGCTCGATTACCATTGGCCAATAAGGGCAACTGTTCCTGCTGTACCCGGTGAGCTAATTGGACCGCTTTCATTAGCGCATCTATCGCTTTTTGCTGATTCGCTACTAGATCTTCAGTTGTGGTATTCTCATCAACCGGTACATCGTAAGAGCTTGATTGATTAAAATGTGGAGGAGATTTGGTTTCGGTATCAACCCAGCTTGTGTGTGTAGGTTGAATGTGTGGTGTGACAGATAAATACAGAATAACTGGTTCATCCCCTATATTACGAACGGTGTGGGGTTGGTCTGCCAGAGCGATACACATCTGCCCCGATTCTAGCACTTGTCTTGTACCATCGATTTGAAATTCAGCTTTTCCCTGTAGAACAAGGAAAATTTCATGTCCCAAATCATGGGAGTGGCCAAAGCCAGATTGATTGCTACCACTGATACTACCAACCTCAATACTGATAAATCGAGCACGGATTTGTGGTGTCACCAGTACATTACGTATATCTCTTCGGTAATCGTATACTTCGAAACTCATTTCTACCTCCTTCATCAGTAGAAACGTGTGGAAACCAATAGGTCTTTTACACGCATTTGCTGAACTATTAGTTGACTCTTTCTGATTGCAGTCGAAACAATACTGAAAGAACTCGGAGTTTGACAGAATATAGCAAGAATTTTAGCAGCTGTAAATGGTATTTTTACAGTTCTGTTTTTACAGATTCTTTAAGTTGTTTTGTAGAAAAAAACCATAAATGCCCCGCATTGTTAGGGTAGGTCCATAAAGAAGTCTTTTTATTATCTGAGCCATGCAAATACCGAGGTCAATTTTTGCCATAGTCAAAAAAATGGATATGGTAGATTTTGGATTATCTACGGATGATATTGATCCGGATTACTATCACCTTCACCCAGATTACTCTCGTAAGCACCACAACAGTAAAGAAAAAGACCTACCAATAAAATCCCGTGATTATTATCAAGTAGTCTTTAAGTCTTTTGTTGTCCTTCTTACAACTATCAAAGAATGCCGTAATAGATTGATTGAAATAGCATACAAGGAAGATCAGTGTGATGTTGATACCCAAATAGAGATTTTGTAAATTAAAGGGATTCTCGGTAAATTCACTCCACATGTTATGACCGACCACCTAACTGATTGATTATTTTCTGTAAATCATCGGGCATCGGCTTGACTAGCCCCTGGTCAATTTCTCTACGGTGTTGGAGTTTCTTTTGTGGGTCTTGTTCAACCCTCTGTCGAGTAGCATCCAGATAATTTGTCAGGGATTGACAGGCAAATTAGCGGTCAATTTGAAAAAAACAGGTGTAAGTCTTAAAACGGGGTTTTTGAGGGCTAAAAATGGGAAAACCAGTAAAAAAGGATCAATATTGGGAAATGCGAGGGAGATTGCCATCCTAATAATCTATCAGGGATAAGGTTTTGGTATTGCAAGCTGAAATTACGGGACCAATTAAAAGGATTATAGAATGTAATATAAGTTGAGTTAAGAAGCATGAAATCAGAGCTTGAAAATGAGAAGATCGGGCTTTAGTGGTCCGATTGAGTTTATTTTGACGATAAAGGGAACGAGGATGAGTAGCTTGATTTTGATGTTGCCAGTAAAGGTGCAGAAAGTCAAAAGTGTTGGCCCAGGCGCGCTTGAAGAAAGAATAAGAAATGGAAAGCAGGAACCAACCGGGACGTCCGACAGACCGACCATTGCCGCCAGTTTTGGGCATGATATTAATACAGACTTGAAGGAGATGAAGGGTTTGAAT
>CAYVHK010000294.1:3496-4176 GCA_964451145.1 uncultured bacterium
CGATGCCAAGGGGATGATCAGCTCGCATGATTTGATAAAGATCAGCGTTGGGGAGCAGGGGGTTATCTAATAGGTGGTGTTGGTCGATCCATAATTGAGGGGTTGTTTGAGTTGATGATATTGGAGATCAGAATTAGCTGAAGTAGAAGAAGAGAATAGGGGCTGTTCCGCTGTGTCGTCTCTAGATCAAATTAATTACCCCTTGACCTATTGTTTACACCGTCATTTATCACTGACAGCCTAAAATAAAAAACGCTCTAGGATTCGTTCTAAGCACAGGAGGAATCGACTCCCACCCTACACGTAACAGGAGAGATTGGATATGAAAGGATTGAAAGTTTGTTATTATTTGACTTTTGTCAATGCTGGTCTTTCTTTTGGGGAGGGAACTACCGATGAAAGACGGTTGAGAATAACCTATCCAGTATTGTTGTTCTCATTTTAGTTGTTTGATCAATTTGAGAGTTCGTGGTTATCTGAACAAGTACATAAAATCTCAGGAGGGTGAGGCGAACAATTAAATCAATTAAGCATAAAGACGAAAATAATCACTTTAGTAAGGGGCATATCTCTAACTTGGTCTTCACTTGTGTAGTGCAAGATACCAGTTTCATCAAAATGATCCGTGTTTTTTGTGATAATTGGTATGGCTGGTCAAAAGTTTATTTTTTCCTACCAGT
>CAYVHK010000295.1:0-4141 GCA_964451145.1 uncultured bacterium
AATTGAACTCGTACAAATCATAACCATTTGGTCGCTTAATCCGCCTAGCATCGGAACGATGTCGATCAGCTGATATTAAAATTACCCCTGTCAACCGATTTTGTTCGATGTGACCAAAAATTTCTTCTCGTTCGGCTTGGAAACCATTTCAAGTATCTAGACTGTTCCCTTTAGCTCCAAAAGTCTAAGGTACTGGAGAACATAGAATTTTGAAGGTAGCCGTAGACTGTTTCAACATTTTGAGCAGCTAAGCCTTTTGAACCGGACCTAGCATGCTTGGGTCAACTACTTTAGGATCAGTTCGATAATAACGACCATCCAACATAAAGAATTCAACATCACCTACCGTTAAATTATTCCAACAACCCGGTTGTTTCGTTCCATCTCCGTAAGCTGGGGTAACCCAATTTTGTCGGTAAATTTCCCAAACGTTTCGTTTCCATGCAGGGACTTCAATTTCTGCCCCCCCAAGAATCGTTGGTTGAAAAATCATGATCGTCCCAAATGGTGTATACTGGTGTTTGTTGGACTAATTGTCGATATTCAGGTCGGGACTGCCGTCGATAATAACAGTATTTCTGTTGTTCAGGACGAGTCGGATCATCGCTATAAATATTATTGCCGAGTAACAACAACATACGGGGCTCAAATTGCTGAATAGTTTGCCACATTCGTTCATGTACTGGAACATATCCAGCACCACCGCCGAAAGCTAACCGAAATCGCACAGCTTGTCCCTCAGGAGGCAAAGTCTCAAACTTCCCCCAATGGCGTTTGCTGTCCCCAACTTCAAATTGGTAAGGTGTGTTAGGCTGAAGTTGGCTCAGTTGAAAGACCACCGTATAGTCCTGATTGGCAGTAGCCATCTGACTAACTGTTTTTGGGCGTGGTCGTTGCTGACCATTCATCCAGAATCGTAGTTTAAGTACACCGGAATCAGCTACCCGACACCAAATTTTGGCCGATTGGTCCGTTACTGAGCCAATCATGGGGCCGTGAATAATTTGGTTAGTAGAAAATAACGTAGAACGAAGACGTGGACGATGATCAAATAAGGGTTCAATCAGACGACGGGGGCCCGCGATAAATCGTTCCGCTGGCAAACCCAAGTCCAAGGCCATCTGAATCGATTGTTGGGCCAAGTCAAATTGATTACGTTGAGTATAGGCCAAAGATAATAGAAAATAAGACCCCACGTCTTTTTGATCATAATCGAGATAAGGTTTCATGGTTAAGACTGGTATTTCTAATTTCCCATCGATGATCTGACGCAGAACGTTTTGGTGTAGGCGTTTGTATTGCTTAGGTTTATTTTTATTTGTAAATGTTAATTTTTCTACACCCGTTTGTGTGGCCCACTTTTGATAAGAAGTTTGCATTCTTCTGACCCGCTTCGGAAATTGATCGACCAAATTATGATATTCAGTTCTATCAGCAATGATATTGAATAGTTCCCATTGTTTGCTCCATTTATCCCAAACTAATTTCCACTTTCCTTGTCGAATAGCCTTACTACCAGAAAAGTGCCAGTATAGGGTCGAGTGAGGAGTACGTTGTCGACCTTGCAAAATTGGAAATAAACTCAAACCTTCGATGGGCAACACCCAATTTGAATTTGATGTTGCTGGTTTGGTTAAACCAGTTGCCATTTCAATAAATGTGGGCATCAAATCAATGATGTGTCCAACCTGATTGGTAACAGTATTGGCGGCAATAACTGATGGCCAATAAGCAATCATTGGGGTTGCAATTCCACCTTCGTACATTTGAGACTTGTAACGTCGAAATGGTGTGTTTTGTGCAATCACCCAGCTTGGCCCAACCAAAGTGTAGGTTTCTTTAGAACCAGGCTGTTGAGTTGGATCTCGACCGCCTGGTTCTTCAGGACAGCCACCGTTATCCGACAGAAAAAATATGGCTGTATTGTCCAAGATATTGAGTCGTTCAAGTGTTTGCAAAATACGACCAATATTCTGGTCCATGGAGTCAATCATAGCCGAATAGGTTGCCATCCGTAAATCTTCCCATTCTTGATCCGATTTGTTCCACTCGTAGGCCTTTGGATCTCGAACGACCATCTTCCAACTAGGGTTGATTAGTCCCATACGTATCAACTTCTGATGCCTTTGATTACGCAGTTTTTGCCAACCTTGCCGATACTTACCCCGATACTTGGCAATATCCTCTGATTTAGCATGAAGAGGATAATGTGGCGCTGTATATGAAAGGTGAACCAAAAAGGGCGCTGACTTTTGAGCGAACTGCTGAATCATTTTGATCGTGTGATCAGTAAATGCGTCAGTGGTATAGTAATCATCAGGAAAGGGACCAGAGATAATTTGGTCATTATGGCCAAATACACGAACTCTACTTCCCTTAAACGACGGATCAGGTTTTGTAGGATTAAAAAAATTACAGCATCCATCCATCAAGCCATAGTAGGCATCAAAGCCTCGATCAATAGGTCGATTAGGTGCCTTGTGGCCTAGGTACCATTTGCCACTCAAAGCGGTTTGATAACCTAGATTTTTCAGCGCCTCGGCTACAGTAACCATCTGCTGGGTCAAAAGTTTATCAATTCCTCGTCCACCATTACGTGGATACAGACCAGTTAAGATTGAAGCCCGAGTTGTAGTGCATTTGGCGTTATTGTAAAACTGCGTAAATCTGAGCCCCCCGCGGGCTAAACGATCCAGATTGGGTGTTTGTATTTCACCATCGTAACAGCCGATGTCAGACCAACCCATATCGTCAGCCATAATCAGGATGATGTTAGGCGGAGAGGAATTGACTGAAGTTGACGTGCTAGCAACAACGGTAGTTAAAAATAAAAAATGACTGGTAAGAGGATTTCGCAATAGATAATTTTGTTTTTCATAAAAACTATTACCCTCTTGAATTAGTTCAAGTGTTTATGATAATTAGGTTGATTGCCAATAACATCTTTTTAACCAAACCAAACACCGTAACCTCGGAAAATATTTTCTCCAATACTCGCAAGTACTCCCCAAAGTATTCCAGCAGTGAAAAAATGTCCTAGCGTAATACCTAAAAAGCACGGTGTTAATTGACGGTAAAGTCCAATTCCACCAATTCGAGTGATAAGTATCTTTAGAATCCAAGCCAAAAGAAAAGGTCCCCATAAAGGATCTCCATAGGCAGTCACCATAGCAAAACCAAGTGGGTGAAAAGGAAACTGGAGGAAGCTACGACGAAGAAAAGCTAGTAAAGTTGTGAAAATAAAACCAAAACCGACGGCACCTGTCCGTGCGAAGTTTGGTTCGCTTTTGGACAATTGATAACCTTTCATCAAATTGTATTCTTGACGAATAAGTGCAGCACTACGCGTACCACCTTGTAGTCCCTGTCCTCCTTCCAAAATATTGGCCCCATATTCGTAGTAGGTGTTTAAATGGATCCAGTATGCTGCTATTAGTCCAACTATCAAAGCTAACATAATCACAATTGGCATTTTTCGGCGGTTGATTTTTACATCATCACTATGCTTCAAAGCTTCCAGTTGATAGGCCATAAATGAAGGGAAATAGCCTCGGGATAAGAAGGCTAAACTGGCAAAAACAGATAGATTTTGGTAACTTCCATTCGGAGTAAAAGCCGCCGAACCAAACGCATTTATCATAACCCTTTTGTGTTCGCCATAAGGAAAAAGCCATATCATAGGTGCGCCGGCTTCTGCACGGATTTTTGTGTAAACGAGTGCAAAACCAAGGATAAGTGCAAAGTACATTAGTATTGTTAAGAGAGTCATCCCTGCGATAATGCACCAACAGCAGATGAAGATAATACCACCAACTAAGCCAAAAAATGCGACACGAAAAGATAATGGTTCCGCTTGGTCAGCCACAATTCCCTTTCCTAAGGCATTGCTAATTACATATTGAAGATGTTTTTTAGCAACCCAACAGAATGCAATAACAAGCGCAAGAAAAGCGCCGCTACTCTAGTCGTGAACATAGGGAAATCCGGGTAGATTATGACCAGATATTGAAGATGCTATTGCCTCTATCTTTAGCAAAAAGTAGAGAGACCAAACTGAAAAATTGATATCCAAAGGCATCAAATAAGCTAGACCAAAGACCGCAGGACGGAATTGAAAGGCAATTGGCCGTATGGCAATCCA
>CAYVHK010000296.1:0-1340 GCA_964451145.1 uncultured bacterium
AACTAAATTCATATTCCCCTTCATCGTTTGCATCGATACTATAATCAGGCATCCGTTTGTAAAAATCAATATGGTCTGTTGAGTCTTTTAATTTCCATAGTAGACTAGATGCCGCACCATTATAAAATACTCTACCACGAATCTTAGACTTATCGATCCTGCTCCCAGTAGAGAATGCAAGCTGTATGCCTTGAGATAATGGAACCCCATGTTCATCTTTGAGCTCTCTATTTATAGATAATATATAAGTCTGATCACTTGACAAACTATCGGGGAAATAGATATTTACCTTATCACCTTCGTATTTTATTTCAGCTGGGGTATTTGTTTTCGGTAGTATTGTAAAAGCACTATTAAGTGATTTTTCTAGATGCTTTTGACATATTGACTTGTTTACTACCGGTTTAGTACGGGCCCGGTTATCCAACTGGTTGGCAACCACTGGATAATGATACACACGGGGATCCAGGAAATATTTTGCGTAATTTTCAGATTGACTATGCAGCTGCTTTAATGGCTATTGGCGACGACGTTTCTGTTTTGAGTGAACCTAGTGTGGTTGGCCTCATAAAGTTTAAAACTTTGCAGCCTGTCAAAAATACTTCCATCCACTTCGATTTCATCGAACGTGTTAGTCGGATTACAGGCGTGATTGTCGATCAGCTGCCCCGCCGAAACTTTTCCGACTTAGAGTCGGCTACCATTACTGTGAGAGGAACAGTTGATTTTAAAGATTCTTTTCCGACAAATATAAAGTTTCCAATGAACACCGAATATACCGATTTGGTGTTAGATAATTATCTGATATTCAATAACCCTAAACTGACACCGAAGGAAATGAAACGGGCCATAAAGTGGAGCGTGTCTAAATATCAAAATATCAGCACAAAAATTGACCCAAACTTCCGCCGTGTAACCTTCACCCCCAAACAAAATTGGTTTGGTAGAGAAAAAATTCGATTTACAGTACTTGATCCTGATGGCAATCCTGCTTTTAAGGACATTGATGTTCAAGTGACTACCCCACCTCGATTACTTTTCACTGAAAAAATACCAACCAAAGGCGAGCGGATTCGGGTTAACAGTGGACAAAATTTCAACCTCAATGGTTTGGTGGAAGATCCTGACAATCCTGGCTTGGCTGATTTAAGTTGGCAAGT
Source organism: uncultured bacterium (assembly GCA_964451145.1). GTDB lineage: Bacteria > Poribacteria > WGA-4E > WGA-4E > UBA9662 > TMED15. Next base: position 1,161 of record CAYVHK010000296.1, read on the forward strand.
AGATAAAAATCCTGATCCAGACAACCTTCTGGTTAACTTAGTCGGCAGCTACTTAAAAGTTGAAGGTGCCAGATTAGGAGCTTTTGAAATTCCTATTACTGTTAGTGATGCCGATGGTAATATTGATCAACAAGCACTTAAAGTACTTTTCATACCTGAATTCGACGGACCGGTAATCGA
>CAYVHK010000296.1:1440-4104 GCA_964451145.1 uncultured bacterium
CCAAACGGAATTTCTGATCAGACACAAACTCAAGTTCAATTAATTGATAAGAATGCACCCCCATCAATTATAACTATTCCTACAATTGAACTCGATTTCGGCTAGAAAGATATCGTGGATTTGAAGAAGCATATTTTCGATTTGGATAGCAGTCCTGAACAAATTGATTGGGCTGTGGAAGGACAAAAAACTATCAAAATTGACATTGACGAAGAGCGATTAGCCACTTTACAGTCCGAAGCAGTGGTAACCGAAACAGTTAGATTTTTTGCTGTTGATCCTAATGGATTACAAGATATGCAGGATGTAATTATCACTGTCAAATTACCTGAAAAGCCTTTGTTATTTGGTTTCCCTTCAAATCTTCGTATAAAGTCAAACGATACTACAATTAGTATTCTTCAGTTGGACAATTTAGTCACAGATCCAACCACCACAGATGACCTAATTGTGTGGCAGTTCACTGGCTACGATGGTGAAAAACTATCTGTAAAAATGGAAGTCGATAGATCTATTACTTTAACAGCCTTATCTGATTGGAAGACTGGTAGCGAAACGGTAATTTTTTCGGCCACCAACAAAGCCAACTTAACAGCCGTGGTCGAGGTTATTGTCCAACCAATGTTTCCACCAAAAGTTAGTTTAGACCAATATCCAACCCTAGCTATTTACCAAGATCAAAAGAAAATGATTAGCGATCTTGATTTAGATAATTATGTTACGGATGCCGACACAGAATCAGAAGATATCGAATGGAGTAGTAAAGTAATAAGCAACAACCCGAAAGTACAGTTAGTAGCCAAGATCAATCCGAATACTCATACGGTAGAACTCAGTTCCGGCACTACGCCGGTTGGTGACTATGGGATTGACTTCAATGCTGTTGATCCAGAAGGTAATTTCGGAAGTGGTCGAATTAATGTCTTAGTACTAAAAACACAGAAACCGCCAACATTGAATATTCCACCGCTTACCCTATTGAGTGGACAAGCTATAACAATTGATTTAATCAAGTATGTAAAGGATGATGAACCCATAGACCAGATTATTTGGGCCTTTGACACAAATGAAAATCTTACAGTGGATTTGGATAATTCAACTGTTAAATTGGTCAATAAAGCTAATTGGACAGAAGGTGAAACTGTACTGGTTTTTAAAGCTACAGACCTCGATGGAAAAATCGGTCAGCAAAAAGTAAAAGTGAAAGTAAATAAACCAATACCTCCACTAAAAATTAACGACTTAACTCCAGTCAAATTTGAGCAAGAAACAACATCAATACCATACGATCTAAATCAATTTGTCGTTGGTCAAGACTACCCCAAATTAGATATTATGTGGAAGATAAAAGCCAATAATCAGATTCAGGCAACGTTTCCCACAATAGGTCAAGCTATCTTTTCTGCCAAAAACAAAAAGTTTTTAGGTCAAGTAGATGTAATTGTAGTAGCTGAAATCGGAGGATCAGTTCCAGTAGAAAAAAGTTTAACGATAACAGTCACGAAAAAAGTAGAAAAACCTCCTGAGCCGAAAATCAAAAACACTTTTCAAGCCATAGAACTGATCGAGGGAGAAATTAGCCAACCTATATTATTAGACATTGATCCACCAGAAGCTAGCGTAACTTTTGCATATGACAAGGATAATCAACTCGTCACACCAACTTTTAGTGAAAAAAAGCTTACATTAACCGGCAAAAAAATCGGGCAAGGTAAATTCACTTTTTGGCTAGTTGACGATTTCCAACAATCAAGTCAAAAGACAGAAATTCAAGTAAATGTTAAACAGAAAATCATTCCACTATCCCATAATTTACCAAAAACAATCGTATTGAGTGCAAATCGATCCAAACAGATCATTAACCTGAACAGTTGGGTCGGTTCTAAATTTGATCAAAAAGAACTTGTTTGGAAAATTACTCAAACACCAACCACAGTAAAGGCAGATCTTTCAGATGATTTTGCCGAGTTGACCATTGATTTAGGAACCTACGATCCGAGCAATGGAGCTGTTGAGGATCAGATAATATTACAAGTCGCGGAACCAGAACCCAGTGGCAAATCTCTAACCGGTCAAATTGCGATTGAGGTGTTGGAAACTATACCGAAACCGAAAGCGCCACAATTTATTAAGCAGCTTCCTACCATTAGACTCCAACCTGAAGTCAAGCCCAAACAAACTATTACTGCATTAAAGACATATATTGATGATGTTGACACTCCAAATAATAAACTCAATTGGATTGTCATTTCAGGCCAAATTGTCGTAGCAGAAATCAAAAATGATAGTTTAGTTTTTTCCTTACCCAATCAGGAATCATCAACTTATGATTCTGAAGACATAGTTTTGTTAGTTATTTCTGATCCGGATGGTAATAAAGCTTTTCGTGCCTTGACCGTGCAAATTTTACCAGCACCAAAGAAAAAAGTGAAGTGTGATATTTATGCTCTGCCTAATCCAATACAAGGTTTCTTCTATACTATCACGATTACAGTGAAAGAAGGAATACTAGAATCTGCACCGACTGTCATGGTCAATGAACAATCGCAAATCATTAATACTATTGAATCAGAAACGAACCAAATCTGGTCTTTAGCTTATCCAATAAATCAGAATAGAGAAGATGGTGCGGTGAATCGGCTACAAATTGATGTATTCCAAGGT
>CAYVHK010000297.1:0-4054 GCA_964451145.1 uncultured bacterium
GCAAAAATTTGTTTAGGTAAGGGTAGTCCAACAGCCATTAACATCGCAGGCCAAATAATGCCGTGGAACCGAATAATTTCTTTTGCCATCATATGAACGTTGGCTGGCCAAAATTGATCAAACTTGTTACCATCGCAATGATAATCGAGTGCTGTAATATAGTTAACTAAGGCTTCAGCCCATACGTAAATGTTTTGTTCTGGATCAAATGGAAGGGGAATTCCCCAGTCAACCGAGGCACGCGAGATACTGACATCCTGTAAGCCCGCTGTTAAAATACCCATGATTTCATTGCGACGACTAGAAGGCTCAATAAAAGAAGGATTTGACTTAACAAGATTAATCAATCGGTCTTGGTATTTAGTTAGAGCAAAAAAATAGTTTTCCTCGACCACCTTGTCAACTGTTTTTCGATGGATAGGACAGGTCTCATTTTCGCCTAATTCTTTTTCAGTGAAAAAACGTTCACACGGCTGGCAGTAAAGCCCCTCATATTTTCCTTTGTAAATATCACCTGATTCGTAAAGTTTTGTAAAAAATTTGGCTACACCAGATTTATGTAAATCACTAGTTGTGCGAATGAAATCGTCATTGGAGATATTAAGTTTTTTCCAAAGCTGGGAGAAAGTTGGAGCTATGAGGTCACAATAATCTTGTGGTGAAACGCCTTTCTGATCAGCTACTTTCTGAATGTTAACCCCATGTTCATCAACACCTGTTAAGAAATAAACAGAATCACCTTTCAACCGATGATAACGAGCCATCACATCTGCCGCAATTGTGGTATAGGCATGACCGATGTGGGGCTCAGCATTGACGTAGTAGATAGGAGTTGTAATATAGAAGTTAGACATAGTAAACGACCTTCCTTTAGTTAAGATCGAGTGAAGATGCACAACGGAAACCAATACTGTTAGCAGCTTCGGTCGGCGGTTGATGAGAACGTTTCGTGCACGTGATTTCTTTGTCTGAACTGTACCAAGATCCGCCTCGTAAAACCCTAGGCGTCAAGCTGAGAGGGTCCACGGTGTTGACTGGGTTGTCAGCAGCGGGAGCCAGGCTGTAAAAATCAGCGTTATAAGCATCAGCCACCCACTCCCAAACGTTTCCACTCATATTATATAACCCGAACTGGCTACGGCCTTTTGGGTACTGGTATACTTTCTCAGTATTTCCTAAATTCCCTTGATAATTGCTGTATTGGTAGGTTGCTTCAGCATTTCCCCAAGGATAAAGACGTCCATCATAGCCACGAGCGGCGTATTCCCATTCAGCTTCGGTCGGTAGCCGTTTGCCAGCCCATTTCGCATAGGCAGAAGCTCCATACCAAGTTACTTCCGTAACTGGATGGTTAGCGAAAACGGTAGTGGCTCGAAACTGGCCTTCAATGATTAACAACCGAACATCAGGATCGGTCAGATCGATTAATATATTTCCATTTTCATCCTCATTTTTACCGTTTTCATTAAGGAATCGGGCAAATTGCTGATTGGTTACTTCGTATGTATCAATTAAGAACGTATCAATGCTAATCTCTCGGGCTGGTTGCTCATCCAGCAACCCTTGGTTATTCCCCATCAGAAAAGACCCGCCTGGTAGAAGAACCATTCCATCAACCTGTTCAGTAGCAATGATTTGAACTCGATAGCCGGAACTATTGACATTCGGTTGATCAACTAAGGCGTTCCACAGAATTTTTTTTCCATCGCCAGGTTTAACACTATTCCCAACATCGCCTGTCAGGCTGGTCAGACGAACTGGAACTTTGTAAGAGACGCCACTGTCGTTCGACACCCGTATTGTTACTGCCAATTGACTTCTAGCCTCAACATCGTAAGAGATCTCAACCATACCATCTTCCCGAGGTCTTACTTTGACCCGTGTTACAGTCGGCCGACTGTCAACCTGATTGACAAAAATAAATAAAGCCGCCAACATAGACAGCCACAAGAAAGGTGTCTGATTTTTCATTCTACCACTACCTTGCACAGTTTTTTATACTTCATTTCCTACCGACGACTTAACCAATCTATTCTATCACAGTCTAGAGGTAGTTTCAATTACCCGAATTTTTAATTCTCAGATTTTAGTTTCATTTTGGCTTGACAACTGATCGAATTCTTTTGTAGGATTGCATCCAATGAATTTCAAGATTAGAGTTAATGGATTTCAAGATTAGAGTTTTTGAGCAAACGGATCAGCCTCATTTGGACCGTATTCGCCGTTCCCATCTCGCTGCTAGCATTCCTCGTCAAAGATTGAACGAGTTGACTCAAAGTCAGCAAATTGAACGCATGGAGAACTGGTATAATGAGAAGGTCGTTTTTTTGCAAAATGTACCTATCTGTCGGACGTACGTAGCTGTAGATAAACAAAATTGGCCAATCGGTTATGTGATCGTAATTGCTGAAGCTAAAGATGATTTTAGACCGGAACGCCAAGGCTTTTTGTGTGACTTGGCGGTTGAAGAAGATTACTGGGGAAAGACAGTAGCTGCAGATCTGATTAAAACTGCCGAAAGTTACATTAAAAGGATGGGACACGAATTCATGATGCTAAACGTTAGTGCATACAATCAGCGAGCGATCAATTTTTACCACAAGCTTGGCTACTCAAACGAGTGGATAATGATGGGTAAACGCCTGTCTGTGGATACCGAACTCCGAAACCTTGATGATGAGATGGGATAGATGACTCTTTTAGGTTGTAGTACACAGATTTTTGCCGGTCAACCATTAGACGAATTCCTGCCTCTTATCGCGGAAAGTGGCTACGTAGAAATTGAGCTTTGTTCCAATCCTGTAGAACATCCTATTTTGCCACTTATTGAGTTAGATCGTCCTTCATCTTACTATACGGATCTTAAACGGAAAATTTCACTTTTTGGCTTAAATATCGAATCGTTGGGTGGGACATTTGGTATCGAAGTTGGCAATCCTAAGTTCGATAGGGTGGTTGAGATTTGTCATATGATGGAAGTGTCGGTAATCGCCATTGAATCCGCCGGATTAGCCAACAACGATGAAGCATTTAGCTGGCTGTTGAATGCAGTAAATCAAAGTTCCATTTTGGCAGCTCAGGCTGAAGTTAAAATTATGTTGAGACCTTGTTTTGGCCAGTCTGTATATTCATTAGAAACAGCCACCAAGTTTGTAAAATCGGTTGATCCAGACTGGGTAGGAATCAACTTTGATGCCAGTCAACTATGGGTGTCAGAGCCCAAACTTGATCCTATCGATAGCTTAAATCAGTTGAAGGATTATATTTTTGGTTTTCGGTTGCGAGATTGCCGACGAGGACAATTACCGACAGCCGACAATCAGCAGATACCTGGGCAATGTGATGTTGATTTCTCTGCTTTGGCTGAGTTTTCTGCGGAAATTGAGACCGTTTCAGCCGTTATCTTAGATCTGCGTTCAGACTCGCATCATTCGCTGGATATTTTGAGACAATGGTTAGATAAATCCGTACAGTACTTACAACCACTTTTTGATTGAAATAAATAGATTTTCGACTTGCCTATCTCAAATATAGACTGGACTCAAAGATTAAGATCATACGTTAAAGTGTCATCAATTTCAGTTGAATCTGAGCTTGCCGAAAAAATTAGGGTTATGTTGATCTGCCCCCTGAAATGGAGGTAAATCTAAGATCTCACCTCCATTTAATGTTTTACAATAATGGCTGATTAATTAGCCTATTACCTTCAGTACTCATATGATCCAAAAAAATTACGGAATTCCAATTAATGAGAGTAGGAGAGAATTGGTTCATGAGTTTATCCTCACAACTGATGGCTCAACTGAGTCGAATAAAGTTACAATCAAAATTTCACTTTATTGGCCAATTTAAAGGTGAACATCGAAGCATAAATTACGGGGTTGGTTTGGATTTTGCCGACTATCGACCTTACCAGCAGGGAGACGAACTGAGCCACATTGATTGGAATTTATACGCTCGTTCGGGGCGTCGTTTTATCAAACTTTTTCAGGCCGAGTCGGCTCTGACAGTCTCTTTTTTAATTGATAATAGTGCTTCAATGTGTGTGGGTGAT
>CAYVHK010000298.1:0-4038 GCA_964451145.1 uncultured bacterium
AAAATGACCAAGTTCGGTATCATGCTGCCAGCGCTATAGGTACGGTTACATCTGACCAAGACATAGGTGTTGAACCCCTAGAAAAAGCGCTGAAAGATAAAGTTGATTTGGTTCGCCGAAATGCAGCATTGTCTCTGGCACGTCTTGGGGGGCGAGCCAACCAAGACTTGTCAGCACTAAAGGAGGCTTTAGCTGACCCTGATCATCTTGTACGAGCATTTTCACTACAAGCACTTGAAAGAATTGGTACACCAAAAGCGATAGCTATACTACTGGACCATCTTCGTACAGCCCGATGGTGTTCAAAACATTAGAAGTTTGACACGGATTTTCGGGATGAAAATCAGAGCGTTTTATGATTTTTTGTAATAGCTGGATTTGGTTGTAGCTAATAAAATAGATACAATTTCTCAGGCAAAAGATTATGGGTTTTCTGACGATCTGCTAAAACCTACGCAATAGATAACTTATGTACGGAATAATCAGGCGAGTATTAGCAGCCAATTGGTAATCTTTTTCTTTCATGGCTCAGATCAACAAGCATATCTATTGAATCCCCAAAGTGAAAATCTCCATACAATGATATAAGAGGAAAATTAGAAAAACATATACTAATAATTTAATTAAATATTCTATTGGGAGTTGTGAAAGATAATGATTGTTATTATAAACTTAGAGGCTACACAAAAAGAAATTGATCAAGTTATTGAACAAATTGAGTCGACAGGATTAAAAACCAAATCATCAAGTGGTGAACAACAAACGGTCATCAGTATTATTGGAGATAAAACCAAATTAGTAGATCAATCTATCGAATCAATGAAAGGCGTCGATTGGACGATACCTAGCCTAAACAAAAAGAATAAACGGTTTACTCCCAAGAGCAGCGCCTACGAATACTCAAAGAAAAGACTAGCAATGGCAAAATCGGGAAACAGGTCAGGAAAATCAGGCGGTAATTGGAGCGGTGGTTTTGATGGCGGTATTTTTTAAGGGCCGACTATATTAAACTAATTACAGATTTTTATAATCAGAATTGACTGTTCAGGAGAATAGAACTGGGTTGAAGAGTATCAGGTTGTTACACCATAGTATCCGACCGAAGTGATATATTGGAATGAGCATAACACTGATGGTATACAGGTGTTCTGTGTAATTTAATTACACCGTTTAGAGATAGGAGACTACAGCCAACCCCTTAAAATAGTAATGATTCTGAAGTAAATTAATTATTCTAAATAAAAGGCTGAAACTTGTATTTGGAACAGAGTGGATATAGGGTAATCGAGCGGTTGTCGTTTGCCTTTAGTTGATACCCTTCTTCTTATTTTTTCAATAATTCGTCTTTTTTCATATCTTGTCCCATAATAGAACTCTATGCCCCTATTAATCAAGATACAGATAAAACCTTGTGATGCTAGCTGTTTATCCATGGCACCAATGGTGAATACAATCGGTGCTATTTTCTGAAAAGAGTTTAATGTTATGCGCTAATGCTTGTGATGCTAAATGCATAAAAGAGGCCTCAAAGGCAGAAATCGATCTGGCTGAGATTTATAGGAATATTGTAGCCGATGGTTGTGAAATAGTAGCTAACAGTATTTCGCCAATCCGACAATGATGCTAGAAAAATCTGAGCCCTATCTTTCAACCAATGATCAGGGTGAATTTGAGAGCATGGCAGGGAAATTGGTAGAAGAATGAGAAAAATATACATCAGAGGTGTTTTGCTGAGATTCCTGTTGTGAACCGTAAGCTTTCACTTTAATACTCAAAAGAATTAAATCCACACTTTTCTCTGTTACCAATCCCTTTTCAATGAATAAGAGTTTTTATGATTCTAAATATTGACCACTTTATTTTGGGTCTGACACCCTACAGTTACAACTACAATATACAGGCCCGTGGTTACTACCATCTCTGCCATCCCAATTTATGGCCTGTTGGCCCGAGACAAATGTTCTTTGCTCCATAAGAGATAAAACATCCGACATAATCAGACCATATTTATTTAGTTTATGGCTGATTATATGTTGATATCAAAGGCAGGTCAATAGGATTCATTATGGAGAAATTTTCAGAAGAACAGGAGAAAAGAGGCGCCAACTGGATACTGATATCTGCTTAATCAAGCTGTACCGCACAAAAGATAAATCTTGTACAAGAATCAACTAGCAAAGCCAATTGGCAAACTTTTTGTTTTCTTAAATAGTTTCTTTGTACTCATCGACAGCCTATTTTGTTAACAATAAACTTGACACCGGAATATTTTTTTGACAGTATCTACAACGATTCAACAGGTAATCTACTTTCTAATGTTTTACTATCCCGGTCGTTTGAAATTAGACATAGCAAACATGAGATATGTGATAGAAAGTGCCAAAAAAATTGCTCTTGGATCTTATCTTTTTCCACTACTTATTACCCATAATCTACATTACACCTTTACCTGTTGCGTTTATCTAAATCAGCCAAACATAATATGAGAAAATAAAAGTGAAAGATATTGCAAAAAAGGAGTTTACATCTTGGAAAATGAAAAAAATTCAATCGTGAAAGCCCTTCTGATTGTTGATGTCCAAAATGACTTTTGTCCCGGTGGCAATTTAGCCGTTCCAGAAGGGGATCAAGTAGTGCCTGTCATCAACCAGCTAATTAATCAATTTGATATGGTTATTGCCAGTAAAGACTGGCATCCGAACCAAACGATTCATTTCGATAATTGGCCAGTACACTGTATTGCCAATTCTCCGGGTGCTAATTTCCATCCACAACTAAATCAGGATTCGATTGATCAAATTCTGTACAAAGGCACAGGTGATAAAGATGATGGTTATTCAGCTTTTGAAGCCACTAACGTCAACCTATTTCAGTGGTTAAAAGAAAAAGAGGTCCAAGAACTAACGATAGTTGGATTAGCGACAGACTATTGTGTGAAAGCTTCGGCAATTGATGCTATTGATCGAGGATTCAAAGTGATTGTGGAACAGAAAGCAGTGAGAGCGGTCAATATAAAACCAAACGATGGAGAAAAAGCACTAAACGAAATGAAGCAAGCTGGTATCGAAATCATTTAACCGTTAGTCAACAGTCTTGTGATCAATCAACACTAGGATTGGTTTTGTCTAGGTAATAATAGAAGTCTTCTGTCCAATTTCTTGATTATGGATGTCCTTAGATGAAATTGTTTTTCTTAACTATTTCTTTCTCTTTCTTGATTCTATCTTTCCTTCAGAGTCAAGAAGAATGGTGGCATTTGACCACTGATGATGACCTGAGTAGGGACAGAATACTGAGTGTTTATCAAGCTAAAAACGGTGATGTATGGATTGGAACCAATAAAGGTATTACGCAATACAGCGGCGTTTTTGATGAAAGTTCTCTTCTTGAGCTGGAGGAAAGCTCTCTACTTGGAGAAGATTCCAATAGTATTCTCGAATTATCATCAGGTCAAATCTCGGCTCGTGGGGTAGATAGTTTGGGGAAAGTAACAATTAATCTTTTTGATGGACAGGAATGGAACCGGTCTGACTTTCTTCATGATAACGAAATTTGGGTTTCCCTTTGGCCAGAATTTTCTGTTAATTTGGGGGATGAACTGTGGATATCCACTTGGAGTGACGGCCTTGTAAAATTTGATGAAAAAAAATGGCAGTTGTATGATCTCGATGTGACTACCCTTAAATTAAATGATCAAGCCAATATCAATGATTTAGATCAACTTATTGAAAGTGTGAATTGTGTCTGTGGTCATTGCTCCAGACTGACGATCTATGACTGTGGCTGTTAATTTGCCAAAGAAAAAGAAAAGGATTTTGGAGAATAGTTCGCACTAGGTAAAACACTAGAGCCAATCAGGTTCGGATACTTACTGGGAAACGGGTCTCAATATAGTACTTATGGAAAGGCCGCTGTTATTGATGTCCGCATTGGCTCCTAGTAAACTTGCCCCAATTCCTTGATATGTTGTAAATACAAATAACAATAAACCTACAATAACGGCAGATCCCCAAATCTGATAATAAGAAAAAGCTTTTG
>CAYVHK010000299.1:0-4000 GCA_964451145.1 uncultured bacterium
CAAGGCCAAGCAATAAGCTAAGGCCTTCTATAAGACCATCACTGAGTTTTGTATGGCCGAACCCTCCCAGCCCGAAAGTCGCAACAAAACCCCGATTTTGCCCAACATCATAATCGGCGGCGACATACGTCCCATATTCGTACGGCCATACATGTGCTGATAATTGAGGACGTAAACGTCGCTCGGTTGTTCCTAGATAAGAACGGACGCCCATTGCCCCCATAAAACCCGCAAGTTTTGTTCCGCCGACAAGTAGTGAAAAATTTTTGTTAAAATCAAGTTGAATTCCCAAGCCTATAAACGGCGATCCATATGGCAAACCTAATCCCACACCAATTCTCCCACCAATTAAAAGACGACTTGATGGTCCGTCCATCATCCCAATTTTTGTTTGAGATTTTTTTCTTCATTACCTTCGGCATAGATAATACCTATCGTCAAATAAGTTAAAGAAAAAAATTATTACTAACGGTATTTTTCTCATTATTCTCCAATTTCTCCTTTTTCTAACCCTGTTTTATCATAATAAAAATCAATGTTGGGATAGTTTTATTCCTACACTTACCGAGTAATGAATTAGCTAACCATATTTCTTCAAAATCAATTGATAACTTCCATCTCAACAAAAAGACAAAAGTAGGATTGAATCAAACTAGCAGATTAATGTGTCAGTCAAATTTCCGATTCTAGAACGATTAAAGTCTATAGCCGGGACCGATAGTAGCATGATCAATCCAATTTCTTCTAGAAAAACCGATGTCATCTCCGATGAAATCCGCACACCTAAATTATTTGTTGGTTAATAAGTTCTTCGCATTATTCAATACAGCGATTTTTTCTAAACATTCTATCAATAACCACCGATAAAGTAATGGTTATACGTTTAGGAGGATTTTTCTGTTGATATAAACAAAACGATACAATCTATTTTTATTTTATTCATCTTTACCATTGATATTTCTGGTATAAGTTTGAGTTTCATTATTCGTTCAGTACAAAAGTCCATTAACTGGCTTTTTGTACTAAACGGGCAAAGTCAAAAAACTAGTCAGATTTTTTTAAGAACGAATTTGCAATAAATAAATTTAAATTTTAGGTGGATTTTTCTATTGATATAAATAAAACGATACAATCTATTTTTATTTTATTCATCTTCACCATTACTATCTCTGATAGTAGACAGAAGTTAGACCATTAAGAGGTAGTTGAGTAATTTTTCTTTCCAACCAAATTTTCTACCTTCAAGGAATAAAGTTGGAAATTTTAAGGAGATTTATTATGGTAGGCGCTGAAAAACGACAAGACGTGACACATTATAAAAAACTAATTCGGAAGGTAATTGCAGAAAAGAAAAAGCACCATTATCAAAGCATGAGTGCCGTCGAATGGTCAAAAATAGACGGATTTTATCAAAGACTTATACGGAACTACCGAAGTAAAATAGAATTAGCAAGAGAAGAGATAATGTAGAAATGATCCTACTGGAAAATAATTTCTACAAAAAGGAATCAGACCTTTAAAAACTGAACCTAGAAAATATAATTAACTACTTGGTTAGAGTATTTTTTCAAAAATATTAGGATATAGAAGAATAACAAAACAGTTGATCCATAACGGACAATTTTTTATTCCCCTATAAAATAAAATGTAGTGGCATCTAACTCATTCAATTTTGAGAAATCTAAGTCAAAAAGCGAGGTCGAAACGTCGATTTGACGTTCCCAGAAATCAAGGAAGATAAATAAAAGGCTTGAATTCTATTAAAATCTATCGAAAACTAATGAAACAGAAGCCGTAGCAGGCACATTGACTTGTCTTATATGCACTGCCGAGGCAAATGAAAATTCGGATAGATAAGAAAATAGAATTCAGTTTTAATATATTTAATATAGAAAATCGATAAAAAACAGATTTTTAGGACCTAACGTCCTAGTCAGATCATCTTCTGTGTAGGTATAGATGATATGTAATACAAATCTGATTCAGTTCAAAATTATATAATATGTCCCCCTTGGGACTATTTTTCAGTCTTTCTTAAACGCTGAAGAATCCTATGTGTGCTCATCCACCAAGTTGGCGGGTGAAAATAATTGTTTTTAGCTGTTGGCCAGCCTTCCCAATAAGTAGTAACAAACGGAACCAATTTTCGGGCCTGAGTAACCGGAATCACTACTTGGTCATCCATAAATAGTTTCATTGCTTCAGCCACCAAAGGTTCAATTTTCGGGTCGCCGAGTGGCATCACTCCGATTTGTTTTACAATTTGGCTGTATTGATCAGCCTTTCTTCCACTCCATCGGACATAGTTATTACCGCTGGGAGACCGTTGTTTGATAGGACGTAGGAAGCGATTAGTGTATCTATTCATAGATAACCATGGTTCATTAACTGATCCACAAGCATCCCAATCTATTACTGCCTCAAATTTACCAAAGGCTTTGTTTTCATTCCAAGTTGCCCCAGTAATAGCACGATTAGTGGCTAGAATACCAGCTGCTCTTAATTGCTCAACAATCACATCACCTACCCGCCGTAATTCGATGGCAGCTGCATGAGTTTGGATATTAAGTGATAGTTCCTGACCTGATTTTTGATAATAGCCATTGCTGTCCCGTCGCCAACCTTGGTCTTCTATTAGTTGTTGTCCAGCCGAAACATTACTTTTGGGGTCAATCCAAAGATCTTGAATAGCATCTATATAGGGCTTCATGGCTGGATACTCAACGAAAATTGTTTTGGAGGGAAATGAAGTATCTTCATAGGCAATTCTAACTATCTGTTGTCGATCAATAATTAAGCTAAGCGCCTTCCTCATTTGTGGGTTATCCCAAGGAGGAATGGTGTGATTGACCGATAGCTGTCTCGGACAAGGATCCAACCATGCATAAGGCATCTCATTTTTCCAAGCTACCACGTTTGGATTTTGGGCACGAATGCTTTCGAATGCACCCAATGTTATATCAGTGAGACTATCAAGTTCATTATTAACCGCTTGTAAGGCTCGGTTTTCTTCTACTCCCGTAATTATCCAAATCAATCGCTTAGGTTGAGGTAGTGGTTGGAAGCCAATCTTAGCTCCCCACCAATCATCGCGCCGATCAAAAACAACTTCGTTCATGCTAGCACTAACCAAATGGTAAGCACCTGTACCAATTGGCCACCCTTTTTCTGGGTCGTAAAACTTGAAAGTGGAAGGATCTTGGTCGGTCCAAATGTGTTCTGGTAATATAACCATACTACTACCAACTCGCACCGAGAAATAGTCTAATTTAAAACGCGGATTAGGGCCCTTCAAATCAAATTGGACCGACAATGGACCAGTTTTCTTAACTTGTTTAACCCACTGTTGCATGCTAGCAGAATCTCCTAGAGATTGTGTACGATCATTAAGTAAAGTATTAATAGTGAAAACGACATCATCCGCTGTATATGATTCACCATCTGACCATTCAACTCCAGACCGAATTGTTAGCGTCCAAACATCAAGACTCTGGTTAGCTATAAAGGATTTTCCAATCCAAGGTTCAATTTCGCTTGTCTCATAATTTAGAATAAACAAAGGTTCCCATACACACTGATTCATACCAGGACCAGTCGGAGAAGGTACCAGTGGATTGAGATTGTGTGGATCAGGAATGACGTTACCGCCAAGATCAAAAATTACAGTATCTTCTCTATCGACTTTTGAGTAATGATTTTGTTTTTTATCGAAATCGGATAATTTTTCAGTAGAATCCTCTCCTTTACAACCGTAGAATCCAGTTAACGAACAAAGGGCGAAAATTAGGAAGGCAACTGAAAATCGGATTGATTGAGAGGGCGATTGTCGTAAGTTGGACATAATCAACTGAGCATAATTTCAAAGAGATGTTTAGGCAAAATATAGCGAATCATACAAATATACACAAGTTTGTTTGTGTAGTTTTTAGAGATGCGGACCTCTGAATTAACATATGCTTTGATGTAGTAATCAAACAAAAATAAAGGTTGTCCAAAATTA
>CAYVHK010000300.1:0-3973 GCA_964451145.1 uncultured bacterium
TTTTTGGTGAGCAATTGCAATCACATACATGGTAGATTAACGTTTTTTATAGGGCTTAATTAAGTTTTTTTCAATTTAGTTGCTTTAGTTGCTTTAGTTGCTTTAGATACCGTTTTTCAGCGTTGCGGAATTTTTTGTACTTTTTCTGGCTTAAAGTATCCTTTGCCATTTTTCGGTGTAATTTAATCTGACGGGAAAAACTTCCAACAGTTTTGTCGTTGGCTCTCTCAACCGATTTTTTAAAAGTTTTGGGCTTGGTATCAGTTGTTTTATTATCTAGCAAACGACTGTCAGTCAGACTCTTTGCAGCAGCGATAATTTTATTCGCTTGTCTTGCCGTTATACTAGTTTGTTGGCTGACCTCATCAGTAGAAGCCTTGGCTAATTCTTCCACTGATGAGTAACCAATGGCAACTAATTTAGCTTCCGTCGCTACACCAATACCCCGAACTTGAGTTAACTTAATCATTTGTGTCTCCAATGTAACAGATAGATATCTAAATCAATAAGCGACCGGTCTCACATCACAACGAAAAAGCAAGCAATATGAAATTAAACGATACAAAAGTAAAAGTCATCCATGCGATTGTAAACTTATTAGCTGGTTGAATCAAGAAAAATATCAGGTAAGCAGTTAATAGTATTAAATTCGTATACAGAAAAAATGGCAATCAATTATGAATAATTGTGTGGAGAAATTTGAAAAACTACTGATGGATAATTCAATCGTTTAATGGTCAACTGTCATCTATACAATTTTATATGAGAGAAAGAATAAGCTCAGTTGAGGATAAACTAGCTAATTGCAAGTAAAATGTAGAGTATAGTCTTAGGAATGTCAGTATTTTTGCAGTTGCCCAGTTTTTTAGATATTGATTGACGACTAATTATGCATGACAGCAGGTCAAATTAAACCATTGGCTTTTCGCTACACGGGATATCCATGACCAGATTGATTTTGTCTGCAGAAAAAATCGTGGAATAAATGATAATACGAGTTAGTTATTCAACTGATTGTAAATCTATTAAAATGATTTCATCGAATCTGACAACATTATTACTGATCAAACTCGGCCAAGAAAATTCTCGTTTTTTTTATCATCAGAATCCTGATCTAATTTTATTTTTAGGCTTGGCTTTTGACCAACAAAATATATAGCAGATGCCAAAATATGGGCGTGCGGATGTAGTAGTAATAGGTAATCAAGCCACACGACTGGAAAAGTTAGCCAACCAATCAATAATGAAATAAACTTAGCTAAAGGTAAACAGCCAAACGAGAGTGCTAATCCCATGTATTCTCTGAAAAGCCAGTGCAGAGATGTTGTTGGTCCTGAACAGGCATTGCCTTCAACTTTCTTGAAGGTGGCAAACAAATAATCAAATCCGGTCAAAGTATAGCGTTGATAATCATGAGGTGAAGCGTGAAAACCTTGCAAGAAAGGTACTGCTGCACACACGTAACCACCAGGTTTCAAGACTCGTTCAATTTCAGCGACAACCCATTTTGGTTCTTTAACATGTTCTAAAACGGCACAGTTGATAACGGCATCAAAGGATTGATCTTGAAACGGTAGGTGGTGTCCATCCCCAATTACATCAGTATTCGAAGTTGGTGCAATATCGAGATTAATAATATGATGCGAAAGACGATTTGCTCCAGCACCTAGGTCCAAAATTTCAGCTTCGGATTCCAATGACTGAATCACCATTTTGATTGCTCGATTCCATCTTGGTGCAGGATATGGACAACCAAGCAAAAATCTCAACCATTTTGATTGCCGCAGAAACGTTTTAATTGATAGAATGGATAGTTTTGGCTTCACTTACCTGTCACAATTTTCTTTCTTTGAACAAAATCCTTTTAGATGTATTCTTACTACTTGACTTGGCGTATTGGAATACATTTGGAAAAAGCTCACTAAAAAACATCTATTACATCTGGATTGAAGGATTTATTCAACACAAAAAATAGAATCTTAGAAACAGGTTTCTTGTTGACCTAAAGTTTAGGTTTCTTTCTACAGATTCTAGTTACGTTCATAAACTAATCAAATTTGACTAGTTTTGAAAACACATAAGAGCAAAAACACAAGTAATAACATTTTGAAGGATTATTGAAAAATATTCTTAGTCTCCCTAAAATAGCAGGTGAAACATCAGAAATTAATCGAAAAAGTGGAAGTAAATGATATGGCCGACGGCTGCAATCCCATCTTTCCAACTAATTTTTTTGCCTTCGTCGAAGTGACGTCCCCGATAATTAATTGGAATCTCAATGAATCGGTATTTTTTCTTTGCCAACTTGGCTGTAATCTCTGGTTCAAAACCGAATCGGTTCGACTGTAGCTTAATCGATTGTAATATGTTAGTGCGAAAAACTTTATAACAAGTTTCCATATCGGTTAATTTAAGCCCATTGGCCAGATTAGAAAGGAAGGTCAAAAATCGATTAGCCACATAACTCGATAGAAGGCCTGTTTGACGCCCTTGAGTAAATCGAGAACCGTAGACTACGTCAGCAGAATTATCTATAAGAGGTTGAATCAGTTTAGGATAGTCTGCTGGGTCGTACTCCAAATCAGCATCTTGAATAATGGTTAGGTCACCAGTAGCAAATTGAAAACCGGTTCGGAGCGCAGAACCTTTTCCTTGGTTAACCGTGTGATAATGAACTGAAACACCAATTTCGTTGCGATTTTGAATCTGCTGTAATAGTTCACGAGTCCCATCAGTTGAGAAGTCGTCAACTAAAATAATTTCTTTCTCAAGTTTAAGTTCAACAGCCTTCACCTGAGCTAGAATCTCTTCTAGAGTACGAATCTCGTTATAAATAGGAATAACAATAGATAATTTATTCATGGTTTTTCTGCGAAGAGGTAAAACATGCTTTAAATACCACAAAAACTAAAACGGTGAGATTACTTTGTCAGCGAAGTTATCGATCGCAACGAATCAAACCCTGCAGAATAATCTGCAACAAGGGGGCATATCCAAATTAATATGCAATCGTTCCGAGATTAATTGTGATACAATTCAGGTTGATCATTTTTCATAGAAGGTATCCTTTGCGCATTCACGAATACATACATATTCAGTAATGGGAAAAAAGATGGGTGGCAAAACTCTTCAGAAAAGGACAATCCAATTATACTTGACAGATCTTGAAAGTCAAGTACAAAGCATTTTTGCATGCTTAGAACAAGTGGGTTTAGCTAGATCTAAAAATTGTTTTCAATGACCGATACCAAACATAAAACAAAAAAGGAGAAATGGGAGAATCTAACTTTATAATTAAATTTGAAGCAACTAAAAAGGCAAGAAGTAGTTAGAATTTAGCCCACGTTTATTTTATGGATTTAACTCGATACATTAGGACTATTGCTGACTTTCCCCAAGAAGGAATTATGTTTAAAGATATTACACCACTACTTGGAGATCCTTCCGCTTTTCGTTTTGTTATCGACACTTTTGCCGAACGTTACCAAAACCAAAACGTCGATGCCGTAATTGGTATTGATGCACGCGGATTTATTTTCGCATCTGCTCTGGCTTATCGTATAGGAGTCAGTTTGATACCTGTACGCAAGCCCGGCAAATTGCCTTACCAAACAATTGAAGAACATTACGATTTAGAGTATGGCAGTAACACATTAGCCATTCATGAAGATGCAATTCACAAGGGAGCTAAAATAGTCATATGTGATGACCTAATTGCCACCGGTGGAACCTTAACCGCAACCATAAATTTAGTAGAAAAGCTAGGAGGAGAAGTTGTAAGCATCGCGACCTTGATCGAGTTGGCTTTTCTCAACGGTAGACGAAATTTTTCTGAGTACGATATTTACTCATTAATTGAATTCTAGTTGTTTAATATGGTACAATTAGCGGTTTGTGAAAAATATTGATAGAACAGTGCGCCTGTAGCTCAGAGGATAGAGCAGGGGCTTCCTAAGCCTCGTGTCGGGGGTTC
>CAYVHK010000301.1:0-375 GCA_964451145.1 uncultured bacterium
AAACTCATGCAACTAAGTACAAAGGCCGATATGTTGGAACATTTGGTCATATGGGTTGTTTTAGTCTACAACAATCAAAACATATGACTACGGGTGATGGCGGATTTATTATTGCTAATGATAAGGAAACATATATTCGACTCAAACTTTTCTCTGACAAAGGGTGGGACTACCAGTATATGGGTGATCGAGATCATGCCTTCTTAGCTCCCAATTATCGGATGACCGAACTACAAGCTGCTGTTGGTCTCGCACAATTAGAAAAAGTTCGTTCAGTAGTAGAACGCAGAATCGAATTGGGTCAACGATTAACTGACCAAATCACCTCAGCGACCGGGATTACAACAATTCCCTTAGAAAATGATCGGGAGGTAT
>CAYVHK010000301.1:385-3894 GCA_964451145.1 uncultured bacterium
TGTCGAGTGGTGAGAGCTGAAGTGGGTTCTGTTTCCCCACATTATATCAAGGATCCGATTTTTTTGAGGGGCGATTTTTTAACCAAAGGCCAAACTTATGGTAATAGCAAATTTCCTTTCAATAGTCCTTATGTTTCGAAAGCTTATCATTATGGTCCTGACCTTGTGCCTAATGCAGTTAAAGGATTGAGTACAGTTTCGGTTATAGGAATTCACGAGCATATGAGTGATGGGGATATCGATGATATCGCTACAGCTATCAACAAAGTTGCCAGCCTGTTATCCAAATAAAATCATTTGTTCTGTCATATCTGATAAAGATTTACTTAACTCAAACAGGCTTTGATCTGATCTGACTAGTTGCGTTATCTGTTTTCGGTTAACTTTGTGCCCAGATTAATTTACTAAATTTCGCAATCAGTAGTTTTGTACAACCTGATTCCATTATAATTTACTGGACGCTTCGTCAGTTTATACCGATGGACCAAAAATCTAGGTTGCCCCACTCTAAAAACCTAGGAGAACAATAGTAAATGATTATAGCCTATGATTGGTAAGACATCAGATCTGAGATCCCATTTTTGACAACATCCTCGACTTCTATCTTGAAGGGAGCGCTCTGTTTCCAGCGTTTGTAAGCGTGAACTTCATATCCACCTTGAACTAAAGCTTCGGCTGTCGGCACGTAGGTTTGGCATCCTTGTGTATATCCAAATACCAATGTTTTTTCGTCACCTCTTTGTAACTGGGCATGAATGCCGTACTCGAGAAAAAACTCGCCTGATAAACCAACCAAATTCAAATTTCCCAATTGTAACCTTGAAAAGGTGTATTTCTGATGGGTTGGCACACGATTCTCTATTTGTTCCAATCGAACTTTTTGTACCCATTGACGCTGGGCAATATTAAATCCGTCTTGCCATGTTTGGGTCGGATTACTTGCTCTTTGGAATGTAATCGACTGGGCCGCTATTTTACCTAGTTCATCTTTTGATAGTGGCTTGTCAAGTGGTAGATGAGGTGTGCTACGCCAAGCATTAAGAGCGTTAACGGTCAAATAATGGCAGTTTTCAATCCCATCTTCCACAGCTTTTGCCAATACATGACCGCATGAAATTGCTTCTGATTCAGTCCCTGGTCGGAAATGATCACCTGAGTTAAGGTAAGGCCTAACATTACCAAACACACCGGGTAAAAACAGGGCCACGGCTGAATCAAATTTCTTTTCCAAAGTATTTTGGGCCCAACCTGGATAATCACCAGAAATTTTGGGCCCTAGAAGGATAGTTGGATGACAACAATAACTAAATAGAATGCCAATTAAAGTCTTATCAACTCGGCGAAAAGCAATCACAGGTACGCTCTTATCGACTACTCCACTTGGATTAGGGGCCATGCGGCAATTGCCATTAGCATCAATTAGTCGACGATTGACGTTGAAATCACAAGTCGACTGTCCAAACTGGATTGTGACAGGTTGTAGTTGCAACATCAGTGTAGCTATTAAGCTAATTAGACGATCTTTTAACCCAGTGAAATACGGACTAAATCCGCCATAGAGGTCAATTGGACATAAAATCGGCGCCGAATGACTATGACTGCCTGTGATCCATATTCTTTCGGTAGCAATAATAACATCCTTAGAGATAGCTGATTCTAAGTCTGCAATCTCAGCCACTCCGATACCGAGAACATCCAGTGTCACCATGACAATCGGCGACGAATCCGCTTCCAGAATGGCTACTCTTGCATATATCTCATCCAATACACCCTCTGGATGAAAGAAAAAATCAGGGAAGGTATCATTAATTGGTGGTGTGATTGAAATCTTGCCAAAAGCAGCTTTCATCTTTTACCTCCTCAACATAATTATAAATAATTTAATATTCACCAGAATTGAATTAAGAAACAGAAAAATTTCTTCTAGTGAAAAGTAGGGTTGTTAGTATTCTACATGCCACTGACTGAAACGATTTAATTCTTCTTTCGCATGAATCTTGATTGCCAACTTAAAGTCAAAATGTTTTTTTGTAGAAATCTATCTAAAAAAACTTAAACAGTCAATATCTAGTTATCGCAGGATATCTTTATAATTTTGACAGCGGTTTGATTGTTTTTTAAGTGGGGTATCATGTTTGATACATTGTTTTCCTATTTTTTTCAGTAGAAAAAGCCAGTCATATTTTCTATAAATAAGCAAATAATTCATATATAAAAAGAAATCTATGACCGAATCTATGAGCTTGTTCATAATAATAAAATTAAAGTTGAATCAGGTGTAAAAAATATTTTGATTCTTCGTAAGCTTAGTCAATTTTATAGACGACTACATGCTTTAGAGTAGCAATGTAGCCTCAATAAATAGTATTTTAAATATTGGAAATTGAGTCAATATGAAAATATCAAAACAGGATTTCTAATTTGTTGCAACCCCAGAAAAAGGGAAAGTTGCTGCTATATATGACAAACCCGACTCGGCCAAAGCAATGCTGGCTCTGGGTCATGGATCCGTCTCTAATATCAGACATCACTTGATGGAAGAACTAAGTGCGGCACTCAATTATGAGTCAATATCAACCATGCGTTTTAACTACCCTTATTCCGAGAAGAACAGGGGCGCAATGGATGAAGAAAAAGTAAGATTGGCAACGGTTCATTCAGCTACCAATATGTCATTCAGAGAAAATGAAAAATTGCCTCTCTTTGTAGGTGGGCATTCTATAAGTGGAAGGATGTTTTCTATGGCTTAAGCCTGCAACCCTGAAAAAAACTGTCAGAAATTATTTTTTATGCTTTTCCTCTTTACAGTGGCAAACCAAATCTAGAACACGCAGAGCATCTAAAGAAGATCGATATTCCCATGCTATTTTTATCTGGTCAGAGGGACAAAATGGCGAATTTGGATTTATTAGAACCAATAGTAGTTGGTTTAGCAAAGGGCATACTTCACGTGGTGGATACTGCAGATCATGAATTTGAAGTTTTGAAAAGAAGAAAAACAGAAGAAATAATATCTGAACTAGCTCGAATTGCTTCTGAATGGATTAGAAAAATCATAGGATGAAAAGAGAAAATCAGAC
This sequence comes from uncultured bacterium, assembly GCA_964451145.1. GTDB lineage: Bacteria > Poribacteria > WGA-4E > WGA-4E > UBA9662 > TMED15. The sequence goes on from CAYVHK010000301.1 coordinate 3,466, forward strand.
TAAATATTTTTTAAAAAATAAAAACCATCTGACCTCATTAAAAAAATAGGAGCTGAAAAATGATTATATTTGGGCGATTATGTCAACCAGATCCAGTTATAAGAATTAAAAACTGTGCCGATTAACCAGTATTGAACTTAATTGGTCAATAATAGTAAATCTTTGAATAGAATGATCTAGAAAGATTTTTTATAGTTAAATTTCTGATGTTAGGTTCAAAAAAACCAGATTAGGTAAAGAAGAATAATGTTCACCAGCGTTTCGTCCAATCGTCAGTTATGAAGAAGATTTATCAAATTACTGCGGAGAAAATTAGTCCAATAAAAATATTACTTTGCAAAACTGTGTATATTAAAAAAATAGCTCATTCTTCTTTCAAAATCCTGTAATACGGATATCATTCAGAACTAAAATACCTCTTATTCTTGT
>CAYVHK010000302.1:0-3844 GCA_964451145.1 uncultured bacterium
GGCTTTTGAGCCCACAAACGGGGCCTATCGCACAATTCGCCCCAGGGTTTGAGGTGGCAGCAAAAGTAGCCATCGACGAATTGAATATGGCGAATCCGGGATTCGAGTTTGAGTTGGTTGTGGCGGACTCTGGATGTGACGGTACCCAATCCGCAACGTCAGCTCAATCCTTGATTGATGCAGGTGTGGGTGGCATCGTCGGTGCCGCCTGCTCAGGGGCAACCCTAGGAGCAATCGCCGTAGCCGCCCCTGCAGGAGTTCCCATGGTGTCATACGCCAGCACATCTCCTGCGGTAACGAATGCTGACGACGACGGCTACCTTTTCCGCGTCGTTCCCAGCGATGCACAACAAGCCGTTGCGCTAATCGATGTGGTCGAAGCACTCGGTAGCACCAACCCGGCGCTAGTAGGCATGACGAACGACTATGGAGCCGGCCTTGTGGACAACTTCGCGAGTGGTTGGTCCGGCACTATCTGTACCCAGACAAGCTACGACCCAACCGAAGGCTCCTATGACGCATCGTCCATCGCAAGTCAAGTCGTCGACGCAGGTTGTGATGCTGCGGTGCTCATGACTTACGCCACGGACGGGGCTGCCATCATCGAAGCTCTCCGTTCGCAAGGTTTCGATGGTGGACTCGTTGGCGCAGACGGAGTATCAGACGCGACATTTGCGGGCGTCTTCACCGATACCTCCGCCCTGGATGGGCTCATCGCAACGCGACCCCGACCAGGCAAGGACTCATCGGTAAAGGCCAACTTCTCTAGCGCGTACGTAGCAGCGGGAGGGGACGCTGGTGGGATTTACACCAACGAGACCTACGACGCAGTCAACGTGGTCGCCTCCGCACTCATGGCCGGCTCAGGAGACATTCGTGCCGCCCTCAGCGAGACCGGCACCGGATTCCAAGGGGCGAGTGGAAACCACACATTCGACGCAAATGGCGACGTACTTGGTACCGGTTACGAAGTATGCGAATTTGCGGTATCCGGGAGCGATGTCGACTTCGGATGCCCGCGAGTCTGGACAGCTGACGGGGGTCTCAGTACTCAGTAGGCGGTCCAGAAGCATCTAAATGGTAGGGAATTGGCCTGCAGCGAGATTGATTTGCTGCAGGCCAATTCTTAGATCGAATGTGCGCGAGTTTCCACGTTGAGACTTCATTCAAGTCAAATTCAGGGGTTTTGGTGGCGGCAACCACCGCGTCTGCGCTGGTTGCTAGCCAGCGCAGTTCTCTTCTTTGACAGTTACTTCGGAATGAACGCCGGCCACGGCTTAGTCGCTTGGTCAGGCGTTATCACCGGCGATTTCAAATGGCTCCTGCTTTCGGCAGAAATGATGATCTCCGGTTTGATACTGGTAAGAGTATTTCTCCAGTCTTCAAGCGGGCGCTGGCGACCATATTCTCTCGCCCTGACTCCACTACTGATCGGAACGCTAATCCTCTTGGTGCTCGAATTCGTACTTCAAGGGTTAGGCAGATCAGGGGTTTTCAATTTCAACATCGCCTCGCTAGGGCTCAGCGGAATGTATTGGGCGGCGGCCTATCTAAGCGTCGCTATCGGTCTAACACTCACTTATAAAGTTCAGCGGTTCGCCAATTTCGCGCAGGCCGAAATGATGTTGGTCGGCAGCTATGTCGCTCTCACATTGATGTGGTCGGAAACGTTCTTCCAAGGATCCAATGCACCGAAGGACGACCATATCAGTTGGGCCCTGCTGCTCTGGGCCGCATTAGCTGGCTTCTTGGTAACCGGTCTCTTCGGGCTCCTAATCGATAAGGCAGTCTTTAAGCGATTGAGGAGAAAAGCGGTCGCTGCCCCGGTGATGATGATCGCCTCGCTTGGAATTGCCATGATCTTGCGATCGCTGCTCTTCATGCGATATGGCGCCGGAACGCACCGATTCATCCCTGACCGCGATTGGGGACTGGTTACGTCCCGGTTCGAGGTCCCCACCGAACGCATCACCCTGAGGTTGGGAGATCGGATCGATGCACCACTCGCTGAAATCGCGAACGAAGTCGGGCCTTACTCATTTTCGTACACAAAAACTGCGCTCGTGGTCGGGGTGTTGGCGTCGGTCATTGTTTGGATATGGCTACTGCACCGTACTCGGTTGGGCAGGCAGGTCAGGGCAGTCGCGGATAATCCCAGTTTGGCTGCATCAAGCGGTATCCACGTGGAGCGCATCCACGGCATAAGCGCGTTCTTATCTGCCGGTATTTCAGGCTTGGGAGGGGCACTGCTTGCGGCAGTTCTCCCCATTAACCCCGAATTAGGTATTTCACTCTTGCTGCCCGCTTTCGCGGTCATCGTGCTCGGCTCAATTGGCTCCATTCCTGGTGCTCTATTAGGAGCCCTGATCGTGGGATTAATCCGGGCAATGTCAGAACCTTTATTAACTGGTGCGGGGAACGCACTGGACCGCCCGACTGCAGGTGGATTCGCTGAGGTAGTTCCCTTTATCGTTCTGGTCGGATTGCTTTTGTTAGCGCCCCGAGGACTAGGAGAGGCGATCCATCAATGGAATATCACACGAGCCCGAAATGGCTCTCAGCCGATGCCTAGCAGTGCAGAGCCTTCTCGCCTCAAACACATGTTGGGGATGGTTTATCTTGGCTACGCCCGTGCTGTAGAAGGTGTGTCCGAAGCTGCGCACGAGTTGCTACGCACGATCCGCTCAGCCGCCGCAAGAACCACAGAATCGATCCGAATGCCATCCGCACGACTAATGCTGTCCCACTCAAACTCGGCAGTAGCCCCTCTCCGCAAACGAATCGGGCACAATCTACATCTACGAAACCCTTTCCCTTTCAGTCGAGACACTGAACGCGGTGCATGGATCGCGTTCGCGATCCTCCTGATTATCCTCCTGGTCATCACTTGGCTATTACCAAGCGTCAGCAATCTGACAAAGACGCTTCAAATCGCGCGGGTTGCTGCTCTGGTGGGGATTTTTGGCCTCATGTCTCTTTCGTTAAATCTCCACACGGGGATGACAGGCATGACTAATTTTGGAGTGATCTTCTTCGTAGGGATTGGAGCGGTAATGGTCGGGCTCCTCGCCGCACCGGTCGAGACCACCGGGCACGGCTGGAGCCCATTGCAAGCCACTCTTTTGGCTGTAGTCGTGGCAGCAGCAGCCGGCTGGCTCCTTGCATACCCAACCGCGAGACTTAGAGTCGAGTACTTCGCCATAGTCACGATATCGCTAGGCGAAATGCTCCGGGTATCGCTTCAAGCAGAGCCAATGCTCCGAGCGGGCACAGTGACATCTGCTATGGGCATTTCGAAATACGCTCGTCCCTTGGAAAGCTGGTGGGAAGGTAGGCCGGCCGATATCGTCGGAAGCGCTGTTGGCTTAGAGGGTCCGGCGCCTTATGTAGTGCTCCTGGCTTTAATGGCGCTAGCGGCCCTCGGCTTCGCCTGGTTGTTTCTGAATGTGTTGTTTTCCTCTCCTTGGGGGAGAATTCTCAGGTCAATCAGAGAAGACGAAGAAGTCAGCCAGCATCACGGCCATAACATCCTGACCCACAAGGCCGCAAGCTTGGCGTTAGGAGCCGCTATCGCCGCGCTAGGTGGAGCCCTGTGGGCATGGCTGAATACGAGTATCTTCCCCGATTTCATGAATCCCGTTCGGTCGACATTCTTAGTTTGGGCGGCCTTTATTGTGGGAGGTAAGGGAAACAATCGGGGCATGATTATCGGCGCGTTCTTGATAGTAATCGTCGAATTCGTTTTCAACGTTATGGTCGTTTCCCGCGGCAATTCCGACCTCATATTGCACGGGCTAACCTCATATCTGGACGGCGCTTTCTCCTGGCTGGTGGTGAGCGCCGG
>CAYVHK010000303.1:0-3756 GCA_964451145.1 uncultured bacterium
AAATGGAATGCCGACAAGAAAAGAGAGTAACTTTGCTGATAAGAATGAAAATGTGGTTATGAGGACACTTCATAAAGAACATGATTGGGCTGATATAGATTTGGATGATGGACATGGGATGACAGCCCTAGTAGGAAGTTTTGAGCCGGACGGTTATGGCTTGCGGGACATAGCAGGTAATGTTCGGGGATGGTGTGTGGATTGGCATGGCGAAAACTATTATAGTATTTCACCATCCAGTAATCCTCAGGGGCCAAATAACGGATATTTAAAAATATCTCGCGGGGGAAGTTGGAACAGTTATGAAACGTCTCTTCGCGTAGACTATAGAGGTTACGAGCGACCTGATACTTTGAACACACTACACGTAGCTAGTCGATTCATTGAAAATTCTCCCAATGATAGAAAAGACAATTTCGGCAAAAAATTAGCCTTCACCAGTGGCCTTATTTTTCGATGCGCATCAGATATAATCGGTCGAAGATTTTAATTGCTTCTCAACCCTTTATTGGCTAGAATAACTGGTCGGAAAATTTTTTTTTACAGGCAGGTTGTCGAATAGATGCTCTAAAAAGTTCTTCATCATTCCAGTCAATCTGATTTACATTAGTGGTAACTGAGCAAAGACAACCAAAATTATGAATATAAATAAACTTAACAGCAGTCGATATTTACTTCATATATTTTTACTTTTACTAACTCTCTGTATCGGTTGTGGACAAAAAAAGACGACCGAAGGCATGCTAATTAATGATATCAGCAAATTAAACCCAACTTATGTCAAAGACATTATGCCGGCACGTCATGTGGACAGCCTACAGAAGGCTGTTCTCAAGGCTCAAGAAATGGGGCTCAAGATTTCGATATCTGGTCGTCGTCATAGTCAAGGGGGTCATGCCTTTTATCCAGATGCAGTCGTTCTTGATATGACATACTTTAATCAGATTTTAAATTTAGATATTGAAAATAAGGTGATTACTGTTCAAAGTGGTGTTAGTTGGGAACAGATTCAGGAACACATTAATCCACATAATTTGTCAATCAAGTCGATGCAATCTTCCAATATTTTCACTGTCGGGGGATCTATGAGTTCTAACATTCATGGTCGGGACCCACACAATAGCTTGATTGTTGACACAATTCTGGATTTTCGGTTGTTGTTACCAAACGGTGAAATTGTAAATGTGAGTCGAGAAGATAACCCTGATCTGTTCAAACTCGTAATTGGTGGTTATGGTTTATTTGGAGTTATTATTGATGTTAGCCTTCAACTTACCAATAATCATATTTTAAAAAAAGAGTCTCGGATCATGGATTATTCCAAGTTTTCTGATTTTTTCCATAACCATATTCTCGTAAATCCAGATATTGAATTATTTATTGCACGACCATCGATCGCTCCGTCTTCACTAATGGGTCAGACAGTAGTAACAACTTGGAAAAATACACACTTACAAAAAACACACCCAGATAAGATTTTCAAACTGACAAAAGAATCAAATGTCAGACGTGATAAATTCTTTTTTGGTTGGTCCCGGAAATCTAATCTAGGTAAAGAGGTTAGATGGTGGTTACAAAAACGTCTAGTTGCAAAAGTAGGAAAACAAGATTATGTTACTAGAAATAACGCCATGCGCCCACCAACCACACCACTTAAATTTCTAGACTATGATTCAGATAAAGACACAGACATCATACAAGAATATTTTATACCTGTTGATAAATTTTCCAATTTTCTTGATGGAGCCCGTGAAATTGTGCAGAGAGAAAAAATTAATCTGCTTGGTGTTACTGTCCGTTACATAAAAAAAAATGACCATACTTTTTTGTCGTATGCGAAAGAAAACATATTCTCAATTGTCATGTATACCAACCAAAAATTATCTAAAAACGGAATTGAGAAGGCAAAAAAAATGACTAAACAATTGGTGAATTTATCCCTTCAACAAGGCGGTCTGTATTATTTGACCTACCAACTATTTCCGACACAAGAACAAATCCGACTGGCATACCCTAAAATTGACCAATTTTTTGATAAAAAACGACTATATGACCCTCAAGAATTGTTTTTGAACAAATTTTACCAACGATATGCTAGCCAAATGGAGGTTAACTATGAATAAAGCAATTATCATTACTAGTGGGATTTTTTTGGGACTAATATCTTTTTTAGCTTATGAGACACCGTACGAAAATACGAACCAGATTCCGGAATCAAACTTGTTGTTAGTGGCTCACCGTGGTTTCGGCAACTATGCACCAGACAATAGTATAACCTCTGTAAAAATAGCAATTGAAGCCGGAATGGATGGTGTTGATTTAGATGCTCAGATGACAAAAGATGGTCATTTGGTTATTTTCCATGACCCCAAAGTAGATCGATTAACCAATAGTACTGGTTATTTGAAAGATTACACCTTAGATAAACTAAGAACCTTAGATATGGGGGTTAAATTTAGTCCTAAATTTGTTGGAGATCGAATCGCTACGTTTGAAGAAGTCTTAAAAATGGTAGATGGAAAAATTAAGGTGATCGTAGAACTGAAAACTAGCAGTGTTGGTAGTGATGGCAGTGAAGAAATCGCAATTAACTTGATTCAAAAATACAAAGCTCACAATTGGGTCTATTTAAGTTCATTTAATCCATTTGTTCTACGTCGTCTTAAAAAAATTGATCCGACAATCAAGACTATGTTTATTTTTAAGGATCAGAATGTAGACGCGGAGAAACTGCGGGAGATCCACCCTACTGATTTAAAAGGGATACCTTGGGTACTCCGAAAAGAATCAACTCGTCGTCTTCTAAGAAGATGGTGTAATCCAGATCTATTAAGTGCTGAGATTACTGTAAGTGATAAAACGATTAAACGCTTAATTAAAAAAGGATACCCTGTTTTTCTGTGGCCTCCAAATAATGAAGCACAACTTCAAGCTAGTTTGGACAAAAAACCATATGGCATCATTACAGATGAGCCTACTTTGGCCCTTACTTTTGGTAAAAAGTAGTGATAAGCAGTTCTTTTTCTTCACATCATTAATGAGTGAGAGAAAGTTATTGTTCTATCATGTTGATGACTTCGCCAACACTATCATCAAAAAAGTATCCAGTTTCAAAGATATAAATTCTCTATATGAATTACAATGCAGTTGACTTTATCATAAGTAAACACTTGCTGCTTACATTTCCCTCAATCCTAAACTTCACTTTTATCTTTCTATTTGGGGCATAGTCATTTCTGTAATTCATATTTTTCCAATTATTCCTTTAATTTGCTATAATTTGATAGGTGTCTCCACATTGGTCTTTTAGTCGATTCGATTTGGGGTTAGAAGATTACTGCTGATGCGGTATTTGTCCTAATCCAATCCTTGAAACGCCGAAATTCTGATGTTCGTAGCAATGAAATCAAGGAATTCAGGAAGACACAAGACCACTCATAGAAAGTTGATTTTAGATAATTTAGATAAGGAGTATTCGGATGATAAAGGAATTGCCGCGAAATTCTCATCGATTTATTGAGTTGTTTCAAACAATGTTTTTTGTATTAATTTTCCTAATTTTTTGTACTGAAACAGTATATTCACAGTGGTTACAATGGGGCGGGCCGAATCGAAATTTCAAGGTTGATTCAGTAAAACTTAAAACAGATTGGGCTGAAGAAGGCCCGAAACAAATGTGGAAACGTCAGCTTGGGGAAGGTTATTCAGCAATTTGCGTTGATCAAGGCACTTTATACACGATGTTTCGTCGTGGAG
>CAYVHK010000304.1:0-3648 GCA_964451145.1 uncultured bacterium
AAATAAGGACGCCTGAGCCGAGTCCGTTAATGTGTTGCGGTGTTGCGGTGTTGTGGTGACGGGTACCATCGGACGATGTAATATTTATTGTCGCCGAATAGCAAGGTCCTTCTTTTAGGTGGCTTGGGCAATCGATGTGGGGAGCGTTCGCCCTCGGCACTTCAGGTGCTTATGAAGTACGTCAGAACCCCTGGCTTATCGTCCGCAGTATAGCCCTTTTAATGTGTGCGCTAACACTGATGATCGTTGCTGTACGGTTAGTGCAGGAGCAATTGGGATTGAGGTTTGGCTTGTTTTTGGGCTGGACAATTTGTGTCCCTGCGTTATTTAAAATTGATTTTTTTTCAAAAACTCAGAGATAGAGTACCATAAAGCCCATCGAATAGAGAGGAAGGGCACTATGGACGCGAAAACGACTAAAGCATTTGCAGCACGGGCAAAGGATGCCCAATGGGTCAAACAGGGGCTACGGCCGTATTTTGCTTACCGTGATCTGGGGATTAAAGACGCCACCGGGGGCAAGGTGTTGGCCCATATCATCCGGGCTGACCAGCCCTGCAGGGCTTCGATGGGATGCCACTCCCACGATCTGGAATTTCAGATGGTCTATCTGATCAAGGGGTGGGCGCGGCTTTACTTCGAAGATATCGGTGAGATTCGCGTGGAAGCTGGCGATGCCTGGTATCAGCCGCCTGGTGTTAAGCATGAAGTCCTGGAATATTCCGATGACTGGGAGGTTATCGAGATCACTATGCCGGCCGAGTTCCCTACTCGCGACGAAGCGCGTTAGAGCGCCGAGGAAGAGGTAGATATGAAAATCGGATTTATCGGTCTGGGCAATATGGGTAAACCGATGGCAGAAAATATCCTCAAGGCGAAGCACGAACTGACGGTTTGCGATGTTTGCCGCGACAGGGGCCAGGATCTCTTAGAAGCTGGTGCAAGATGGGCTGAGAGTCCGCAGGAGGTGGCGGCCCAGTCTGAAGTGGTGTTTTCATCTCTACCTGGTCCCAGAGAAGTCGAAGCGGTTGTTCTGGGTGATGGGGGTGTTTTCGCGGGTTTGAACAGTGGATCGGCTTATATCGACACCAGCACCAATAAACCGGCAACTATGCGTAAAATTGCCGCAATTGGGACAGCGAAGGGATTTCGGGTACTCGACGCGCCGATAAGCGGAGGTGTTTTCGGGGCCAGAGATGCAACCCTCACTGTCTTTGTCGGCGGAGCAGAGGATGATTTCGCACGCTTGCGCCCCCTTTTGCAATGCATCGGTAAAAATGTTGTCTATATGGGACCGGCCGGTTGCGGCAATGTGACCAAGTTGGTAAACAACGTGATGATGTTCATCAACTTTATAGGGGGTTGTGAAGGGATTGCTATGGGCATCAGGGCCGGGATCGATGCCCAGGCATTGCTCGATGCGATTAAACCGAGCATGGGTCAAAGCAAAATTGTGGAGCGGGCTATGGCCTTGTCTCTAAAAGGCGAAGGGATATGTTCAGCTACCGACCTCGCCGTTAAGGACATGCATCTTGGGGTTGAACTCGGAAGAGAAATAGGCGTGCCATTAGAACTGAGTCCATTGGTTGAATCTATCTTCACCCGGTTTCGAGATGGCGGTCATGGTGCAGAGGATTTCAACAAAATCATTCATGATTTCATTCGCGATTTCGGATAGTTTCTGAAAAATCAAGGTGTGCCCCCTCAGTCAATTCCTTGACGGCCAAAACGGGGTGGGATTGCTTGGAACTTCATGTCTCTTTATGCGTTACAAAAATGGGGGAATTCATGCCTGGTTCCCTCCGTCTTGGTAGCGGCCGGAGGCATAGTTTTTCGACAACCCTCACCATTGTGCTTCTGGCCGCTATGTTGATTGATCTTAATTTCCGTACATATCTCAAATACTTATTTAGCGCTCGCCGCCCCCCATGTGGTTTTATGAAACAGTATTTTATTTAGTGTCCCCAGCGGGAAGCGGTAACCGAGTTCATTGTTGGCAGCACTGGATACATCAAAAGGGGGAAGTGTTGGCATTGCCTAGACAGACTTTCGTACCACTATAAAATTTGCAACCACCCATACGGATTGAAAAAAGGTTTGTGGAAATCTGAGGATATACGATTAACTTTTTTCGGTTTACGTTGTGATATTTATAGGACATGTTGTAAAGGCTCTCCATGATCCTGCCTAGAGAAGGAGAGTTAGCTTGGAACAGGTTAGAAGACCTGTTTACTTAAGTTTTACAAGGACTCGTCTCTATACTGCCCATTTGCCACGCCCTCAGGCTTCTAAATAAGGTGGGTGCGCCGCAGCTATAGAGTTTCACGTTCTGTGCATGGGGATGAGCTGGGAATATTCGTTGGGACAAATAGCGACGATCGTCGGCAAACACCTCCATTACGGAGTGGTCCAGAAAGACTCGCAGTTTGACGACGTCTCCTTGCTTAAAATTTAATGGGGCGATTTGAACGCTATGTTCTGGTTGATAATTTAGATCGTCTCGAAGACTCGTCTTGCGATAATCAATTGCGATAGTTTGTGATTGGGACGAAAGTGAAACGACAGTTTCTTCGGAGCTGTCCGGAGCGCAGCGAACCTTCAGGCCGAAGTCAGAAGCGCCTTTGGGTCTCATCTCCAGTTCAAGCTCCATTGAGTCACCTCGAATCTCCGGCAGGGCCAACTCCGTGTCCGTCTCGATAGTGATATTTTGGCGCTGCTGAAGGTCTCGACGCAGGACTTGTAGCTCGGGGGCCGGCTGGTAGCGGATGGTATTTCCATCCGGGCCTAGCGAAATTAGGACCGGGAGACTCATGATTCCGCTCCAACCTGCAGCCTCACATGCAGCTTGATTTCGCCCTTCGTTCAGATTAGCAAACAAAATCCGGCGCCCCTTTTCATCTAGCATCGTCCTAGATGCGTGCGTGTTGCCACCTGGCCAGTTAATGCGATCGAAGGCTTCCGGAAGAAACCGGTCATTCTCATAGCGGCCTAAGTAGTACCTACTTCCACTTGGCTGCTGGTGGCAAAAGTGCAACAGCATCCAAGTAGACCCCAACTCAAAAAAGTCGGGGCAAGAGCAATCGTCTTTAGAATCAGTCCATCGTCTCTCCGACTCATAAAAGCGATGCACAAACTCCCATTCGCGCAGGTCGCGTGATCGGAACAGGCTCTGTGTATCACCTCCTCCGGTGGGGTCACGAGTACCGGTCAGTGCATAACAACGTTCTCCTTGCTGCCACGCAGTGACGTCGTTGTTGTCTGGATACAGTCCGGGCCCTTGAACCGGATGTCGCAAGACGGGATCTGAAGGCCGGTCTTGCCAACGCATAAGATCGCCCTCCGGATTGGTGGCGATGCAGCTTGCGCCTCCTCCGTCCGGATGTGGATAGATTATGGTCGGTGTCCCGTGAAAGAGAAATATGTTACCTGTTTGCGCACGGTTGATGGCGTTTGCGTGTTGATCCCAATGGACCAGATCTACGGAAGAGATGTGGGCCCAGGATTTATACATGTACCCGTCAGTGCGGCGTTGGGGTCCGGATTTCGCCCACGAGCTGTGCAGAAAGAACAGGTGGTAGCGACCCTTCAAAAATATGGCCGCGCATGGATCCCAAAGAAGACCCTCAGGGGGCAAGTAGTGATAGGTTG
>CAYVHK010000305.1:0-3623 GCA_964451145.1 uncultured bacterium
CAAGCAACCTTTGTCAGGATTAAAAGCTGACCACGACTTAGCCAAAGAAGAAGCACCAAGCGATGCTCTACTGTCTGAAGAAGTGGTAATTGCTCCGGAGGAGACAACACAAGTTGGTATTCATTTGGTAACCCCAGCCCGAAAAATAAAAGCTACAATTCCCAGTCGTCGTATTTTAATCAACCTACCTAAAATCCTAATAGAGCCGCATAGTGGAATTGATCCGCTATTAGAAGATCAGGATGAAGTTTATGTGCCCCAAATCCGGCAAACAATCCTCGTAACTGGCGGTGTGTTACATCCTAGCTCTTTTATTTTCCGAAAAGGCTTAAAAAGCAAAGATTATATTGAAATGGCTGGTGGCTTCGCTCGGGATGCAGATGCTAATGGTGTTTATTTATTAAAAGCTAACGGTTTGGCTTATCGTGGCAGAAAAGCTGATCGTATCGACAACGGAGACGTGATTGTAGTTCCAACACGGGTAATGGTTGAACGGGTTAATGAACGTTGGGATCAAATATTCAGTGTCGTTCGTCTAACGCTGGTAACAGTTACTACAGCTTACTTAGTTGGACAATTTACCAAGTAGATAAGCGGTTGCGTGTTTTTGTGGCTACCGCTCTAAACCATCAAAGATGGTTATGGAATTGCGATGTCCAAGGCTGATCTATCTATAATCCAATTTATTTTCGGTCTATTGATATTCCTATTTTCTGGCTTCGGAGGTATTTTGCTATGGAGAAGAGGTCAGGAAAGTCGAAACTGGTTGCTTAAATTCCAATCATTTGGCTTAAGTTTATCTGGCATTATACTGAGCTCTATTTTCGTTCTTCCATCTTGGGCCTATCTGTATACTGAACTTCTTTGGTACAAAAGCGTTGCCTACGATCATGTTTTTCTTTCGCTTCTATATTTGAAATGGCTTCGACTAATAGGCAAGCATCTACTAATTGCTCTTGTCTTCATCAGTAGTAATTGTCTCATAGCCCATTTTATTTGTCCTGTATCGGCTGAATTTGGTCGTTGGACGCAGAAAAAAACCTACCGCTTTTATGTTTTAATTGGCATCATAATCATTTTAATTTCAATGACACTAGCCGTACCAATGGCATTTTTTTGGGATGATTTCCTCAGATCTGATAATGCGGTCAAAGCGGATGAAATTGAACCAATTTTTCAGTTACCAAAAACCTATTTTCTCTTTCAGTTTTCAACGGATAAAATCAACAATATTTGGTACCGTTGCTTAATGTGGAGTAACCTATTTATTATGGTACTCCTTTATCATTTTTATTATCGGAGAGACCCACAAACAATGGCTCGTGTTCAGCTTAATCTAGCTTTACATGCAAGTATTCTCTGGTTATTTTTGTTGTTCTTATCCTTCCAGGGGTGCCAACTTGGAATTTGGAATACATTATTTACATTGAAATCCCCTTGGGGATTAGGCCGGGTAGACGGATTCGGTTTCGTTGATGATAAGCTTGTACAAGCCTATCAACTTCATCGTCTAGTAATCATTTCAATTGGTATTACCGTTGTCCTTAACTTAATATGGCGAAGTCAGCGAGTATGGTATGCATTGGCACTTGGCTGGGGAATCAGCTACCTAATTTTAATTCAAGCCTACCCATTGGCTATTCACTTAATCAAGGAGCGTCGCGACCCACACGTAGAAATTCCCTATTTCCATAATCATATTAAAGCCACCCGGCAATCGTTTGGTCTCGACAACATCGTATTAAAAACTGGAGATGTTACTGGTAACGCAACTCTGGACTTAATCGAAAAGCACCCGGAAATTAAAGACAATATCCAAATTTGGGACCGGCAAGTATTACATGAAGTACTAACCGGCCACCCACAACGGTTGATGCCCTATTTTCAATTTCATCCTTATACAGACGTGGACCGCTATCGAATTGATGGAAAATTAAGACAAGTTTTGGTAGCTGCTAGAGAAATCAATGTTAAATCGTTGCCAAACGAAGCACAAGATTGGGTTCACAGAAAACTAATCTATACACACGGATACGGAGTTTGCGTAGTTCCAGTGAATGAATTTCAGCAAAAAGATCCTGTGTTTTGGGTAAAAGGTGAAAAAAAAGTAAATGGTGAATGGCAAATCACTAGTAAAAAAAACTTTCCAACTATTGACCAACCACAGATTTACTATGGGGAATTAACTCAGGATTACGCTATTGTTGGCACTAACCGAGAAGAGGTTGATTTAGAAAATCATGAGTATCAGGGAACAGGAGGAGTTCCCATTAGTAATTGGATGCGCCGACTTAGCTTCGCTTTTCGTTTTGATTTTTGGCGAATTATTCTGTCTAAGGATATTAATCCCGAAACCAGTCGAATTATGTTTTGGCGTAAAGTCGGAACCAGAGAAAAATCGAGTCTTAGAACAATCACTGATCGAGTCTCTCATATTGCACCGTTTTTTAGATGTGATCCAGACCCATATATTGTGGTTGGCCAAGATGGACAGTTATGGTGGATTATTGATCTCTATTTAACAAGCCAGTACTATCCTAATTCCAAGACTTATATAGATCGTACAACGTTACTAGAAACCTCCTCTGAACCAAAATTTGATCAGTATAACTACATCCGAAATACAGCTGTTGCTGTGGTCAATGCTTACAGTGGGAAAGTTGATTTTTACTTTACGAGAGAAGAAAAAGAATCAATATCTTTGACCTATCAAAAGGCTTTTGCTACAAATGGCAGAAAAAGTTTTTTTAAATCGCTAAGGGAAATGCCAGCTGGCTTGCAAAATCATCTGCGTTATCCTGACTATTTGACTAGAGTTCAAGCGGAAATTTACAAAGATTATCATGTGTTCGACAGTCATGCTAAAAATTACTCAACTATTTTTTTTCAGGCTTCAGATAAGTGGGATATACCAAAGGAGAAATATGGACAGAATCGGTCTTATCAACAAATGATGCCTTATTATGCAACCGTTAGTCTGCCAGAGAACCATCAAAATTCAAATTTAGTTGAGTTTGTCAACATTATCCCCTTCACACCACCGGAACGAGTTCGATACATGAATGCCCTGATGGTTGCCCGTTGTGATGGTGAGTCTTATGGACAACTTGTACTGTATAATTTACCCAAGGATCAAACCATCTCTGGCCCAACCCTTGCTGAAGCAACAATTGATACTGAACTATCTCAAGATTTGACACTATGGAATCAACAAGGTACTACTGTTATTCGAGGTAATTTGTTAGTGCTTCCTGTTGAAAATACATTGTTTTATATAGAACCTATCTATCTCAAACCGGAAGGCGTATCCTATCCGGATCTTGAAGTCATTACAGTTCAAGCTGGGGGCCAGTTTGCAGCTGCAAGTGATTTCGATAGTGCATTGAAAAAAATTTATGGGATAGGAATTTCTAGTAAAATAGAACCAGAAAAGGATATAAACGAAGATTCCAATGCTGAAGCAGTCATTTTGAACCTGGACCATTTAATCCAGTCAGCCAGCACTAACTATAATCAATACCTAGAATTAACTGGAAATGGAAAGGTCCTGGAGGCGGCAGAAGCGTTTGAAGCTCTTGGCCAAGATCTTCGATCTTTAGTCAAGAGAGAGTACATCAATCAGC
>CAYVHK010000306.1:0-3563 GCA_964451145.1 uncultured bacterium
GTCATAGTAGAAAAGAACGCATACTACATAAAATATCCCGTTATCAAGTAGCCATTTTGTCACCGAGGCAATTTGGGTTCCCGTGGCCACACACGACCGCTCAGGTCAGTAGAAATATGCTTGACATGCACCCCTCTCAAACGCCTAATAGACACTATGGAAACCTATCTCACCTACCGCATCGGGGTTCTGTTTTATTTGATAGTCCTACTGCCGCTGTTGTTTTCGTGTGGATCGTCGGAGAAAAAAAACTTTATGGCTTCCGGCAATGAGCTGGCTAGCCGCACACTTTTTGCACCTGCTATGGCCGAATACGAAGACGCCATAAAGGAAAATCCGCAAAACGCAGAAGCTCACTATAGAATCGGCGCTTTAGCGAACGAAATAGGCAACACCGACTTCGCCGCGCGAAAATTCCGGGACGCTCTGACCGCGGACGCAAATTACTCTGCCGCCCAACACGCTCTCGCAACACATCATGTCAATCGTGGCACAATAGCAAAGCAACAGGGCCGTTTGCGCGATGCACAGACCGAACTGCTCGCTGCCGTGCAAGCCGATCCGGGCTCAGAAACAGCATATTTCCAACTCGGGCTTACTTATGAGGAAAACGGAAAACTCGTAGAGGCACTAGACGCATACACGCTAGCGGCCCGGGTCGATTCCCGGAACGTGGAAGTACAGTTTTGTATGGGTCGCGTGTACCTGGCATTGGGCGAATATGCACTAGCGGAATCCTCTTACAAGGCCGTTCTCGCAATGGAGCCCGAACGTGCGGATGCGCATCTAGCATTGGGAAAGGCCTATCTCCCACAAAACAAGGGACGCAAGGCGCGAGCCGCGTTTGACCAAGCCATACGGCACTATCTTCTGCAAGGAGAGAGAGACTCAGCCATCATAGTGAAACGAATAAAGGATGCATCGGTTAGCTCGACTACACCGTGATACTCTGGAGTTCCTGACCGGAAGTACGTCAAGGTTCATTCTTGGTAGCGTGTCGCGTAAAAAATTCGATGACTGCACGATTAAACATTTCGGGTGCCTCGATATTGACGGCATGGCCAGCATCAACTTCAAAAACTTCTAACTGATTGAGATTTTTCTCCGCAAATTGCCGTCTTGGCATGAAACGGCTTTCCCGTGTCCCGCACACCAAAAGAGTTGGCACCCTGTTCCCCTTTAGGGAAGACAAATCAATAGGGTCCGTCAACGACGTATAACGTGCGGTGTATGAAGCCCCAAGAGGATCGTGGAGCGTCGCATCGTCGCACAGGGCCTGCTTGTATTTGACGGCTAAATGACGCGCATTCTTGGGATGCACGGCGATTCGCTCTAAGACACCTCTATCCTTCCGTTTCGCCAGTTCTATCATTCGATCGGTTCCCGGTCGGACCGAATCCAACCACTCCTGATCACTAAAAGCAGTAGAAGAATTAGTTAACACATGGGCGACAACGCGCGCGGGATGTTGGAGGGCATACCGTAGCGTCAGACCGGCGCCCAACGATTGTCCGATAAGGAACCAATGGCTAGCGCCAAGATTTGCACGAATTTCCTCAAAAGCCAGCAAGTACTTATCTGGTAAATACCCTTCTGGCTCCGCTGGAGATGTTGAACGCCCATGTCCAAAAAGCTCAACGACCACGGGACGACAAACAGTAGAAAGCCGGTCCAAGTTAGGGAGCCACTGCGCACGACTCGAAAGAAACCCATGAACGAACAGGGCATATGGTCCTTCTCCCGGGTGCACCTCATAGTACGGAAGTCGCATGTAGCAGTAGATATCATGGACTTGCAAAGCGCAGATAGTGACTAATAGCAAAGGGTAAAATCCACTGAAAACCCTAACCTCGGACATTTAGAGGTCGAAAGCTACATCATTCAACCAAAAGGATTAATTAAAGTGCCTGCAATTTCAATAGCTTACGTTTATATTTGACTTTTAAATAGAAATTTGCTACAATTGGTAAATCACGTCGCGAAAACGCGGCGTTTTTTTTTGTCAAAATACATCCTGTCCTGAGAAAGTCTTTAATGCTTTGGCGTTGCGAAGACCGTCACTACCATTCCTCGACTTCACAATCCGACGTCTCCCGACAAATACTATCGCAGCCCGTACCCAAACAGACCTCAGAGACCGCGTCTGGCCCTGCACTTTCAACTCTAGACAGGAGAAATGTACGTTTTTTAGAATACAACCGACCGGTAAGACGTAGTGGTAAGCCCTCCGAGTCCTTGCTTCGCAAATAATCGAGGAGAGTGTCCGGCCCAACAAAGGACAGAAAACGACCGAACGGGCGTAACACGGAACGTTCATGGTTCCCGGGCATATGCGTCTCAACCTCGCGAATACGTAGTTTCCATATTTCTCCTTCTAGACTGACCTCAAAATAAGGGTACATCTGACTTAGTTCTTCGTCCGGCCCGATTAGAACGCCCGTTAACACTATGGGGATTCCTTGCCCGAACGCATCGGTGCGAAACAGCAGAACCAAAAAAATCCAAAAGAACAACCGAACACGATTTCTCATCACACGCTCCCGCGGACTAATTCACTAAGCCAAGGAAAGAAAGTCAAGACGACCGGTGCAATCACCCGAACGACTCTGCTACACAGAACCAGATCCCGAACCGCGAGGAGCCGAAACAAAATGGACACAAACCAGCTTCATAGCACTCTCAATACAAATGGTGCAGCAGTACTCTATTGGGTTTGCCTCATGATCGGCGTTCTGATGTGGACGGTGGGGGAACTCACAACAACTTCATACGTGAGGCAAGTTTCTCGCGACGTAGCGGAGGTTAAGACGCTAGTAGAATTGCTGAGGACACAACAGTGTCAAAGCGGAACAACGAAGGAAAACGGAAACGATGGCAAACGCGACACGACGCCTTCCATATAACCCTGACGCAAGGAAACCGTCGAGTGCGTTAACTGCACGAAACAACTTTTCTCTCAAGCAGCTCGTGTAAATCGTGCTATGAACCAGTCAATGAAACTCTACGATTTCTCTCAATCACCGAATTGTCGCAGAGTAAGAATGCTTTTGGCCGAAAAGGGGCTCTCCGTTACAATTGAATCCATGGATCTTTTTTCTGGGCTTCAGCAATCCGCCGCATTTTTAGAAAAGAACCCTTTTGGGGCGGTTCCTGTTTTGGAACTGGATAATGGATTCACAATACCCGAATCGTTGGCCATTATGGAATACCTAGAGGAATGTTATCCCGAGCCGTCTCTCTGGGGTGATACCCCTTACGAGAGGAGCATGGCCCGGGCGTGGGAACGGCGCGCAGAGCTCGGAATTTTATTACAGGCAACCCGGCGCTTTCTGCACACTAATCCTTTTTTTGCCCCGCGCCTGCAACAAAGCTCTCATGCTGTAAAAGAAGCCGCAAAGACACTCACCGACCGATTGTCGCTATTCGACACACACCTAGGCGATTCTGAATGGTTGGCCTCCTCTTTCTCTGTCGCAGACATCACGCTGTTCGTTGGAATAGAGTTCGCTACAATGTCAGACTTCCATCTACAGGCAAATTGGCCAAACTTGGACCGCTGGACA
>CAYVHK010000307.1:0-3301 GCA_964451145.1 uncultured bacterium
ATCATAACAAAACATCCAGATAATCTAACGTTTTTACGGTTACGCTTATAAGCTGGGTAATGATCCTTGTTTCTGGTCAAGAAACAAAGACTGTATCTAGACGTAGTATAAACCCTCTGACCTCTATCTAGAGAATTTACTACTCAAAATCTATCCTTTTTAGCTGCTGTTGTAGTTGTTGACGTAAGCGTTTATCTCGTCTGCGAGTTGTCTCCCACCATTTGACCGTTGGATAAATAAATCGTACGTCTTGGTAGGTCTGACCTTGAATTTGAAGTTGCTCGATTCCCCCTCGAAATTCATAGATACCTATCAGATCATCGGTTCGAACGTTGAAATAACTGTCAGTGATGCTCTTGAGGGTCAGTCGAATCGGTTGGGTCGTAATGACGCTGGTAAAAATCTGCAAATCAATAGTTTGTTGATCGATTGGAACACTTTGTCGAGATTTGGGTTCAATGGTAATAAGATCTAATTCTCCACTTACACCGTTGTGGTTTAATTCAAGATATATTTCAGGGCTAATTTTAATCAGAGTTCCATCAGGTTCCGACGGCTTATCACAGGCCATTAACAACAAACTAATCAACCAGATCGAGAATAAAAGTCTAGTCATTTCGATCGTCTTTCTAAACGTTTATATCGGTTCCAAGTTGACTGTTAGTGATGTGATGATTTGGGCTAGATGAGTTGTAAGTAGTAAGATGAAATGTCCAATATAATTAGCAATATAAATTATTAGCGCCCCAAGCAACGAATACTGTTAGGCATAAAAAACTGGGTGCTTTTGATAAATTGAAGGTTCAGCACCCAGTTAATCGTTTGTCTTCTTAGGAGAGAAAGACGTAATTAAGAACGCAACCAGAAATTTACAGTTTACCTAGTTTTTTTAATGGGTATTCATCCACCAAAATAAAAAGGGTACAGCTAAAAGTATATTTTGATATGATTACCGGAGATATTACTATGATTGCGAATTTAAAAAGTAAAATGGCGATCTAGTGGTCGACTGTGTTTGTTGGCTGGACAGCAATAAAAATTGGGGCCAATTTCCAAATATTCTTGTTTTCTCTACTATGTGTATCTCAGATTACTTTTCAATTCAGCATGTTCAATAACCAAAATTGAATCGGCAGATAAATAAATTTTCAAAGCCAATTTCTATCTTGATTCAAATTCAATTCCGGCAATTCAATTGCCAGATCGTGTTATCCTAGCATCTGAATTGTCAATATTAAAGGTAATGAACTCAAAGAACTTTAAGGTTGACCTATTCTCTCATCAGTGTTCTTTTATCTGAGCTGGGGCTGCTAAGTCTCGGTGTTTGGGTGGCCAGTTAAATTTTTGTTCGCCAGTCAGTAGACGCCGATGTTGATCCGATAATGTTTGAGCAAAATCTGGATCTGGATCATAACGATTCCAAGACTGGAACATACTAGGGACATAACCGCCGAGAATTAATAAACGGTCATGGTTTGAACGAATAATGCCAGCCGCGTGGATCAACGATTCATAAAACAATAAAGTGGAACCGGCCGGTGCCTCTACTTGATGAATCATCGATCGGTCCGCCATAGCGGCCGCAACAATAGCCTCCTGTGAGGCGTCAGCAGAAATTTTATGTGTACCAGCGACAACAGTTGTTCCGCCATCTTCAGCACCAAGGTCCGTTAAGTTGGTGAGGGCTTTGACATAGGAGAAGTGATAGAGGCCTTGATCATAATGGTGATAGGCTCGGTCGATCGTCCGATGGAAACCGTACTGATCCTCCTGATTTTCGATCGGTCGACGAATATGTGCATCTGATTGAGACAATCGTGCCGGCCCACCAATGATTTCCTCCGCCATTCCAACAATAAAGGGATGGGTTAGATAATCAAAAAAACACGGAGCGAGATGTGGCAAATTATCTATACGGAAGAAATTTTGGCCGGTGCTAGTATTAAAGCAATTTGGACCCGGTAGTTCTCCCGTTCGACGAAAATTATCTTCAATACCGTAGATCGTATCTTTAAGCAAGTTGACTTGGTCCGATGCTAACACGTTCTCTATAATTACATAACCGTAAATCTCAATGTGAAGCCTTTGAGCTGGTGTCAAGGCTGGAAATGGAATAGATGTTTCACTCATATTGTTATTGAACCTACCTGTGTTCCAATCAAATGGTTATCATAAAATTTTAGACAATCTTGTCGAAAAATTGGTTTGATGTTCCGCGGTTATTGCGGAGTGATGACACTTTAATTATTCTCTATTTTTTTAATGTGTTACTGACGCTATATTATTCTTCAACTAAATTTATCTCTGCTTAGACAGTATTTTTTCTTCACAAATAAAAACATGAAAATAAATTTTGCATCTTGATCCGATTGAGGCCGAAAAAAATGCTCCAATTTTGCAGAGTTCCAGTCATATGTTTCTGGGACTTCAGAAACGTAATGGCCAGTGGCATTACTATCAAGAAGTCGGAGGTAAAGGTATATTCGAACTGATGAAGAATGAAAATGATTAACGATTGGGTGGTTTCTTGGTTGCGCCAACGACTTTTCTCCACGCGATCAACCGACTTTGCAGTCGTTTTGACAACTTCGCTTGCTGTTCAGCAAGATTATTTTTTTCGCCGATATCCTTGGCCAAATTATATAGCTCCACTTTTCCTGTATCGAAGAATTCAATAAGTTTCCAGTCGTCTGAACGTATCGCGCCACCCGAGATTCCGCCCAGAAAATGGGGGTTCTCTAGCGGATAATGCCAATAGATGGCATCGCGCTTTGATGTAGATTTTGGATTTGTCCAGTTAGCCAATACCGAAACTCCATCAAGTTCTTGTGCTTTGTCGGGTTTGATCTTGGCTGCCTCCAATAGCGTGGGATAAAAATCAACATTCACCGTTTGCTGATTTGACGTCTCACTGCTGGGAATTTTTCCCGGCCAGCGCACAATTAGCGGGACACGAATACCCCCTTCGTAGAGTTGGCTTTTTCCGCCACGCAGTGGGACGTTGGAGGTCACATTGGTTTCGCCACCGTTGTCGCTAGAGAAAATGAGAATGGTGTCTTGGTCTAAGCCAAGTTCTTTCAACTTCTGCATGATTAGCCCGACGCCATCATCAATACTTTCAAGCATAGCAGCCAGGTGTGGATTATAATCGCCAGCCCAATGGTTCTCATGATCTCCTTTGAGCATTGCATCCTCACAAAGGTAACAGCGTTCCCGAGTGCTGTTGCCTGGCGGATGTTTGCCACGGTATTTGGCAACTAAATCCGGCTGTGCCTGTACCATAAGAATATCTTCAAATAAC
>CAYVHK010000307.1:3311-3536 GCA_964451145.1 uncultured bacterium
CGACCGTTTAGAATGGTATGTGGTGCATAGTGGCTGAGATAAAGGAAAAACGGCTTATCCTGGTTACGCTCAATAAAATCAATAGCTTCATGGTTCAACCGGTCGGTTAGATATTCGCTCTTGCCCAGTTTATTCTGTGGGAAATCCAACCAGCGAATTCGTTGCGTACGTTAAACATACGGCCTGAAATTAGCGCCATTACCTACGCTCTTCTCCTCACTACCT
>CAYVHK010000308.1:0-3531 GCA_964451145.1 uncultured bacterium
CACAGCCAAATATCACCCGTCCGCTAGACATTACGTCCATAGCCGCAAAATTCTCAGCCACCTCCAAGGGATTATGTAAAGATAACAAAACGATGCCCGCGTTCAGCCGTAAATTTGGAGCCTCCGCCATGACCCGACATAAATAAGGCACTTGCATAAACTCCCGGTGAGGATAAGTCGAAAAATGGGATCCAGTAGTTACCGAATCGTAGCCCAATTCATCAAGTAAACGTGCCTGGTCCATGAGTTCGGCAAAACGAACACGTAGGTCGTCTTCCGGACCAAAAACGCCGCGCTGCATCACACCAAACCGCATATTCTTTGCCAAGATCTCAAATTCCTATTTCAAATAGTTTTTGAAGAACGATATTATCGGCTTATAGGAAGCTTCATCCCGGCAACCCTGCGGAACATATTTTAACTCAAATTCGCCGCCGACTTTCCGATAGTGGGCGGCAAACCTTTCGGGTTCGTTCATTTCCAATTCCGATTCTGGATCGCGATAATCGTGAATTTGATCGGGCCGTCCCTGAATCCAAATCGCAGGCGGGGTGGATATTTGTTCGCCTCTCTCCAAGGCCAGCATAGGATTACCTTCAGCCATATTTTCTTCTGTCTTCCAATACAAATCGTGTCTTTCGGGAATATTACCGGTCCATGGAGGCGGTTCTGTGCCAGACCGCAACTGCAAAGCGTGGCGATAGCGGGACAGAGGGTTAATTACAGGCCAGGTCATCGCCACGCAACAGACGTCGGCCTTTGCGGGGTCATCCAAAGGAATTGAGCAATATCTCGAATCCTCAGGTCTCATAGCAGCCAGCATTGCTAGATGGCCTCCGCTTGACTGACCCGACAAAGCAACACGATTTGGATCCAGACATAGATCTTTAGCCTTGTGTTTCATCCAGCGGATAGCAAAATTTATATCGATCAAAGAAGTGGGATAACCATTTTCAGCATGGCGGAAGTCTATTGCAGCAGCAGCAAATCCGTGTTTTGCGAGCACCTCGTCACGGGCTCGGCAGCCTGATAGATCACCCGTAGTCCAAGCGCCACCATGTAAATCGATAATTACAGGAAAAGGCCCATCCCCGCACGGCCTATATAAACGCAACATCAGCGACAAATCTTCGTGATTCAGAAAAATAAACTCTTCCGTGTTATAGTCATGTTCTTCGGCAATCATCAAAATTCCTCTCACGGCAACTGTAAATATGAGCAGAAATCATCCTTGCAAGGGCAACCTATCCTTATAAAGCCATCCAATTTTGGGTTGGGGACCAGCCATAACCGCTTATAAAAACATTATGCTGGCACCCTACTGCGCGGCTGAATTTCATTCTCCTTACCTAAATCGCAAATCCGCCTTCGCGCAAAGTTGTAGCAATTTGCGCTTCCGCTTGGTAACCCATCAAATGCACACCGGCGATACCAGACATGCCCTGCATCTCCTCTATCAACTCGATGCAAATGCGTCGGCCTTCGACCTGCGGCTCGTCGGCCCCCTCCAAACGGGCTATTAAGGCTTCAGGAATGATAGTTCCGAATAAATTTTTCTGCATAAAAATTGCTTGGCGAGCCGAAGCCAACGGGGCCAAACCTACTAGCAGAGGGAGGCGGTTGGGAATATTAAAATCCTGCAGACGCGCTAGGTAACGACCGAGAATTTCGGTGTCAAAACAAAATTGCGTCTGAGCGAAATCAGCGCCGGCAGCAATCTTAGCTAATAAATTAGTAGGTGCCCAATCATCGGGCGGGTCGATGGGCATATCCGCCACACCAATAAAATATTGTGGTGGTGGTTTAATTTTTCGCCCTGATGGCAGCAATCCGTCCTCCCGCATTTGCATGGCAACAGCGACTAGGCCAGCAGAATCCACATCGTTTACAGCCGTGGCCTCAGGTTCATCGCCGTTCGAAATCGGATCACCGGAAAGACAAAGAATATTAGGGATCGCGAACCCGGCTACACCCAACAAGTCACGCTCGAGTGCAAGTTTGTTGCGATCACGTGTAGTGAACTGCATAACTCCTTCCAAACCATGTTCCGCCTGCATGAAATGCGCCGCTGCAAAACTAGATAGATGCGCCCGCGCACCTGCCCCATCTGTAATATTAACAGCGTGGACTATACCCGCTAAGGGTGCCGTCCGCTGAACCACGACCGATGGATCTGAAGTCAACGGCGGTGTTGTTTCGGACGTGATTGCAAAACTCCCTTTGCCCAAAACTCCGGCAAGAAGGCCAGTTTTTTTCGGATAATTCATATCCGCATGCTACCGAAATTAGGTCCAAGCAACCAGCAAATTGCGTCTAATTGCCATTACATCGGAAAAATTCAAACACCCACCTTGGACGGATTTACTATAAGGTGCATGATTAAGATTGTTCCGTTTTACCAATTCTTTCAAGCACTTTTAAGATGAGGGTCACTGGATGCCGTAACCCAGACATGGCACCAAGAGTATTTTAACCTACTCGTCGCGGTAAACTCTCTCGCGCCGCTCGTGACGTTCCTGCGCTTCTATGGATAAGGTTGCAATAGGACGTGCTTCTAGTCGTTTTAGTCCAATAGGTTCGCCGGTATCGTCGCAATAGCCATAGGACCCATCTTCTATCCTTCCCAAAGCAGCATCAATTTTAGCCACTAACTTGCGCTGGCGATCACGTGCGCGCAACTCAATGGAACGTTCTGATTCCGTATTTGCTCGATCTCCAATATCTGGGGCCTGGCCATCGTCTTCTTGTAGGTTTTGAATAGTACCCTTAGCATCGCGCACAATCTCGTCACGCCAACCCATTAACCGCCGCCGAAAAAACTCGCGTTGCTTCGCGTTCATAAACTTTTCTTTTTCGGTGGGCCGATATTTAGCGGAAAGTTTGATTTTCGACATAAAACGACCTTAACAGTAATTGACAAGTGCGGAAAACCCAAAAACGGCTGAAATCTGTCATCTTCCTGGGTGCGGACGGGGGAATATAGACATGTCATCCGTTGGCATCAAGCGATGTTGAAAAAAAATATTTAAATGGACGCGGTAGATATTTTCCATGACAACATAAATCAATTATTTTTAGTATTCGTGGAAACAAAGGCGCAATTTTCCTTTGTTATAGTTCAGTTGAAAATACACTTTATTATTGCGAATCCCAAAGGAAATGCTGGGCGGATATAACCAAATTATGCTCAGTTTTCGTACATAGCCATATCAAATGCTGTATTTTTATATGAGAAATAGCGATTCATCAAACATGTCCTAAAAAAGCCAACAACATATTGTTTTTAATTAATTTTTTCAGATTTACTACAACAATACTAGTGGATCCAGTATTTATAATTTACTTTTAAAACTCATCCCTAATTGTCACGGAGAGATGATTTTGGCAAGTTTCCAAACAAATATCGTTACTGATTAGAGATCAAGGGAACAAATTGTGGCAGGACCTCTCTACGGATATAAAATTATTGATTTAACTACAATGATAGCAGGCCCTTTTGCCACTATGTTGTTGGCAGACCAAGGAGCGGAC
>CAYVHK010000309.1:0-3510 GCA_964451145.1 uncultured bacterium
TGCAAATCTGTCCACCCACGTGTCCTCCACCAAAGATGTACAAAGTCGGAAATGGCATAAATGGTTCTAAAAAAACCTCGACCTGTTGGTGATCGGAAAAGCCAAGATCGGCTGCCTGACCAGGCTCCAGTTCCAGGTTTAAAATCAGACCTCCATCTTTGGAGAGGACTGAATCGACCTGTTCCCTAACCTGGCAATCTGCTTCTTCCAAACCCAGGCTTCCCCGCTGAGAACCATCGTCACAAACTAGCATCTTGCCCTTCCCTGCCACTGCTGGCCTGGAGACATTTAACAAGGTTGATACCACGCAACCCTTGCGTTCCTCACGGACCTTTAAAATCTGCTCGTAGGCTACAAAACTTTCCGCCTTTTCGAGAAACTCAGTAAAAATCCGCACAGTGCCACCACAGTTCAAACCACTTTCTCCAGCCTGCTTTTCCGTCATCGTATAGCGGGTCAAATTGGCAATTCTGGTTTCCATCACCTCCCTGCCAACGGATAAAATCTCTGCTTCCAAACAACCCCCACCAATCGTTCCCAACACCTTGCCATCTTCTTTGATAATCATCTTTGCCCTGGAACTCATGGGGATGGAACCACTACTCGAAACTAGTGATGCCAGAGCGGCTCTTTCGTTTTTTAGCCCCGCCAGCTCCTGGATTATATCTTCCATTTTCAACCTCTCGAAGCGGATGTGTAGCGGGCCAATTCGCGCTGGTAATCAGCTGGGGTATCCATATCCTCAAGTACCTCCGGCTGGCCAATTGGCACTTCAAGCGTATCATCGCGATGTGCTCTTGTCACCTGGTTCAACCCCTTATTCTGGGGCAGGGCAAGAATTTCATGTGCGTACGCACCATCAATAAATATGGGGTGTCCGCGACGTCCCTGGAATGTCGGCAAAACAATGCCTTTTTTTCCCCTGACAGCCCCATCGAGAACCAAGTCGATAGCCTCAACGCCAACGCCAGGCTGGTCGCCCAGGCACAGCATAAACGCGCTGGCCCCAGCTGCGGCTCTGATACCACATTTTACAGAGGAAGTCATTCCCTGCGCAAAGTCCGGGTTGACAATACACTCAACCGGGTAGGATTCAAGCGCTGCTGATACTTCATTGCCTCTGTGGCCCACGATGACATATACCTTTTCCAACCGGCTCCTGATGCGCTCGACGACTACCTCAATCGCGGTCTTGCCAGCGAGAGGAAGAAGTTGCTTAAGGGAGCCCATGCGGGTCGACATCCCAGCAGCCAGTACTATACCAACAACCATTTTCTAACATTCGGAATCAGGTAAATAAAAACTTTCATAACATTCTAACTCTGGCCCCTATAGATGTCAACGAACCCCCTCCTAACTGCCTTGCCGGGCACCTGCTAGTTGACCGCTGGACCAGGCCCATTGGAAATTAAATCCCCCCAGATCTGCGTGAACATCGACCATTTCCCCGGCGAAGTAGAGCCCCGGCACCAGGTACGACTCGAGGGTATCGGGATTTATTTCACCGGTCTGAATTCCACCTATAGTAACCTCGGCCTGCTCGAAAGAGCGAGGCTTATCTACCTTGACAGCCCAGGAACAAAGCTCCTGGGCTAGATACCAGCGCTGCGCTTTTGACATCTTTGAGACGGGCTGCTCCAAAGGCAGCTCAAGTTTCTCAAGCAGGGGACCTATCAATTTACTGGAAAGCAAGCCGGCAAAGCTTTTGAGCAAATTGCGGTGCGGATTGTCCTGCCAGCGAAGTTTCAAAATTTCACTTACTTGTTCAGGTGTTTTGCCCGCAAACAAGTTAATTTCGAGTTCCACCGGCCCTTTTTCCAAAACGGGAACAAGCTGGGCGCTCAGATTTAATATCGTAAAACCAGAAACTCCGTATTTGGTAAAAAGTAGATCATCTATATCCACGATATATCTATTGTGCGGCAACGGTGCACGGACTTCTGATCTTACCTTGACGCCTTGCATCTTGTGGATATAGTGCTCCGGGCTATTGAGGGGCACCAGCCCGGGATACAGGCCGGTGCTGGTGTGCCCCAACCCCATGGCCAGGTCCAGGCCACTCCGATCTGCACCTAGCTTTGACAGGCTAATTCCACCACTGGCCATTATCACTCGCACCGCGACAAAACGGCCTCCATCCTGGGTTTGAAAATTAAATGCTTCCTCCTTAGTGAGGCTGCAAACCTTGACTTTTTTAAAGATTCGAACCCCCAAAACCTGGAGGCGATCTTCCAAAACATCTACAACCGACTGGGCCTGGTCGGAAACGGGGAATAACCTCCCCCTTTTTTCCTCTCGGGTTACAATGCCCAATCTAGCGAAGAGGTCAAGAGTTTTCTGCAGCGAGTACTGGCCCAGCACCCGGCGCCTAAAATGGGGATTGCCGCCGTGATAGTGCCCTTCAGAATCCGCCTCGAGGTTAGTCAGATTACAGCGGCCATTACCCGAAATCAGAATTTTTCTTCCGAGCTGCTGATTGGCTTCTAAGAGAATGACATGTTCGCCTCCCTCAGCGGCGCTTATGGCCGCCATCATACCAGCAGCACCACCACCTAAAATTACTGTCCTACCTCTGGGTGCCACGCTTTAACCCCCGGCCTAGCCAGAATTCAAAAATGCTAAATCACTTTGAAAAATATGAAGATATAAGCTCTTCCAGCCAATGTCAACGGACCCGCCCAAACGCTTGACACTAGGGACTTGATTCCCTATTTTCGGTTTTATATTTTCTGTAGTGATTCCCGTATAGTTGGAATTCTGTTCACGCAGTCATATTTCCTCAGCTTGTCAAGGTGAATTTATATTTTTTGACATTAAATTTGGAGCTTTCTAGGGCCTAAGGACAACCTATTAGGATAAGCGACAGCATCTATCAGCAATATTATTCCGGGCATCGATTTCAATGGCATGGATCAGTGGCGCGTACAAGCACCCAATGATGCCTTGCTTTCTATTTCTACTGAGGAAAGTTCTCTCGTGGCGGGATCAGTTGCCGCCCACCTGAAAATGGGGGGCATTGGCGATTTGGTCATCAGCGCCCCCGAATCCATAACCATCCCCGAAGGAGCTAATTGCGCCCAGGTTTGGGTACACCTTTCTACTCGCTTCGAACCGGATCACGCCCCGGAACTAGTTGCCCTTTTTAATGAAGGTAAAGAGTGTTCTTTGGGAACCTTTAATTTTACAGGTTGGCATCTGCTGCTCGCAAACATAGCCCATCTCGATGTTCGCGAATTAGCCGGATTGGCCTTAAGGGGCCTGGTTGCCCGCGAGGAGTGCGACGTAATTATTGATGCCTTAAGCTTTAGCATTAGTGAAACCACTCCCCTGGAATCGACCTCATTAAGCCCCCCCGACCTGTACACCTCCCCTCTTTCTATGGCCCCAAGCACCGATGAGGAAGTCACCAATTCTATAGAGCAGGATGGTATATCATTTCTTTTCGAAGCGCGTTCTCTTTCCGCTGTTGTGCGTTTTATTTACACCCCGATCGAAGGCACTTTCTCTGAC
>CAYVHK010000310.1:0-3506 GCA_964451145.1 uncultured bacterium
TATAGTGGATCGCAGCCTGTCGCTTGTTATACCGAACTTGATCGGCCAACGCCCAATGAATAATCCAAATGAAATCAAGATTGATCGTGGCATCGTTCTTGTTGGCTTAATGGGTGCCGGAAAATCCTCCGTTGGTAGACTTCAAGCCAAACGTCTTGGCGTGACTTTCCGAGATGCAGATGATGAGATCGAAAAAGCTGCTGGCTTTTCAATTGAAGACTATTTTGAACGCCATGGTGAAGACGCGTTTAGAGAAGGGGAACACAAGGTGATAACACGATTGCTGAATGGTCCGCCCCATGTACTAGCTACAGGCGGTGGTGCCTTCATGGACCCCAGAATACGAGATACTATTTTAAAATGCGGCATTTCAATTTGGCTTCGGGCGGACCTTGATATTTTATTGGACAGAGTAATGCGGCGCAGCAACCGCCCCCTTTTGAAGCGTGGAAATCCACGAGAGATTATGGCAAAATTGATGGCCGAACGGAACCCTGTTTACGCCAAAGCAGACCTAACAGTCACATCGTCGCAAGTATCCCATAAGGAAGTAGTGGAACACATTATTGCAGCTTTGAATAATTATTGGGCAAGTGTGACAGAGGATGGCGATTGATGACTGACCGCACTGACCCTACGGTGGTTCGTGTAGACTTGGCCGAACGCTCCTATGATATAGTGATTGGCACCAATTTATTGGTTAACGCAGGGGTCTA
This sequence comes from uncultured bacterium, assembly GCA_964451145.1. Classification (GTDB taxonomy): domain Bacteria; phylum Poribacteria; class WGA-4E; order WGA-4E; family UBA9662; genus TMED15. The sequence goes on from CAYVHK010000310.1 coordinate 717, forward strand.
TTTAGCACCTGTTTTAAAACACCCGAGGGTTGTTATTGTAACAGATGAAACTGTTTCCAGTCTTTATTTGGCGAGTCTTTGTGATTCCCTAGACACTGCGGGAATTCAGAATGAAGCCATCATTATCCCGCCAGGAGAAGCAACAAAAAATTTTACTCAGTTGCAATCACTTCTAAGCCAATTACTGGAACTTCGGGTCGAACGCAACGATACAATTCTAGCCTTAGGTGGAGGTGTGATAGGAGATCTGGCAGGGTTCGCAGCTTCTATCCTGCGCAGAGGCGTGAATTTCATCCAAGCACCAACCACCTTATTAGCACAGGTGGATAGCTCTGTTGGTGGCAAAACTGCAATAAACGCAATTCAAGGCAAAAACTTGATTGGCTCTTTCTACCAGCCCCGAATAGTACTCGCGGACGTTGCTACTTTGGATAGCTTACCTGCTCGACAGTTGCGAGCAGGCTATGGCGAGGTACTTAAATACGGTTTAATCGATAATTTTCCTTTCTTTGAATGGTTGGAGGAACATGGCACCAAGGTTCTTTCAAGAGATCAGGCAGCCTTGTGCCACGCTGTAACTATATCTTGTAGATCTAAGGCAGCGATTGTTGCCCAGGATGAGCAAGAACTTGGTTATAGGGCACTCCTAAATTTTGGACATACATTTGCCCATGCCTTGGAAGCAGTATGTAATTATGACGGCCGACTTCTGCATGGCGAGGCAGTCGCTATCGGACTCTACATGGCATTCAAATTATCCAGCGACCTCGGCCTATGTTCGTCCCAGGAAACCGATCGTTTATACCGGCATCTGATAGCGAAACGGCTGCCCACTTTTGTTGATAAAATAGACATAAACGGGATCACTCCTGAGGCTCTAATACGCCATATGCATCAAGATAAAAAGGTGATGGGAGGTCAACTTACCTTCATTCTGACGCGGGGTATAGGCCACGCGTTTATCCAAAATAATGTGAAAGCAGAAGCTGTAACGGCGATGCTAAATTCCATACTGCGTCCAGACACCATTAAATAGACGTCAAGACGCAAGAGAGGGCAACATGGATAGCGAGATATTATTCTCGATTATAGGCGTTTTAGTATTGTTAGTGCTTTCTGCCATGTTCTCGGGTTCTGAAACAGCGCTGACTGCTGTTTCACGTGCCCGCATGCACCAATTTGAACACAGAGGTGTCAGCAAAGCCGCCATGGTAAATAAAATGATTAACCGCCCCGAACGGCTTATCGGAGCAATTTTACTTGGCAATAATTTGGTCAATATTTTTGCCTCAGCCCTAGCAGCTTCTGTATTAATCGGCATATTTGGTCCTGCTGGTGTGGTATATGCAACAGCTATCATGACGGTAATGGTTGTAATTTTTTCTGAAGTCTTGCCCAAGACCTATGCTTTAAACCGGCCAGATCGCACAGCCTTGGCAGCGGCTCCAATACTAACACCAGTCGTCTTGATCCTAGGTCCAGTATCCGATTTTATCCAAATCATTGTGCGAGGCATATTATCAGTATGCGGAGTTCAGATGCATGGCCGCGAGGAAGAAGCTAACGCATCAGAAGAACTACGCGGAGCTCTTGCACTACACGCCCGTGAAGGGGCCATGATAAAGCGTGATAAAGACATGCTGGACGGGATTTTAGACCTTTCAGACGTTGAAGTATCGGAAATTATGGTGCACCGCAAAAACATGATCATTATGGATGCGGACCGACCAGCTACAGAAATCGCCGAAGAATTATTGGCCACACCTTTCAGCCGAGTGCCTCTTTGGCAAGGCGATGTAGACAACATTGTAGGGATTTTACATGCAAAGGATCTATTACGGGCTATAAGCGTAGAGCAATTCAGCGCAAAGGCTAAACCGAGTTGGCGTAGCCTTTGCCGTGAACCATGGTTTATTCCGGAATCTACAACATTAATTGAACAATTGAATGCCTTCCGAAATCGGCAAGAGCATTTCGCCTTAGTGGTGGATGAGTATGGTGATTTAATGGGTATGGTGACATTAGAAGATATACTGGAGGAAATTGTTGGTGATATTAGCGACGAACATGACATTAGCCAATCCACCGCAGTCCAGGCAGAAACTGGAGGTAACAGCTATATAGTTGACGGCGTCGTCACAATACGAGACTTAAATCGTGATTTTGACTGGAACCTGCCAGAGGAAGACGCAGCGACAATTGCAGGTTTAGTAATTCATGCTGCAAAGCATATTCCCGAAATTGGAGAGCGTTTTGAACTAAATGGCTTCAAATTTGAGGTACTGCGTCGCCTAAGAAACCAAGTTACTAAAATACGCGTCCACCCTCCGACGCCGGAAGACTAATTTGTTAGGACTAGCTAAATTGCTAGCCGACAAATGATTACGTAGGTCAGTCATCTAAGTTTACGGTAAAGGTTTTTCTTTAACGGTCATGGCGCGTATTGATAGAGCATGAACCGGACCCGCCAGTTCCTCCGCCAAAATTTCATTCACTAAACGCTGACGTGCCAAACGGCTCATGCCGAGAAACCGGTCCGAGATAATTTCGACTGCAAAATGGCTTTCGCCACCCTCTCTAGCGCCTGCATGACCTGCATGCGAAGCAGATTGGTCTTCAATCTTCAAGCAAGTCGGGTCCAGGGCCTGTTGTAATTTTGCTTCAATCGTCGCAGCGACTGACATATGTTACTCCTCTTAATTCTTACGACAACACATCAAACTTATCGGTTATACGATATATTGAACACTAGGCGTGTTATCAGCATACTCGATCCGTGGTTAGAACAAA
>CAYVHK010000311.1:0-3469 GCA_964451145.1 uncultured bacterium
AGATACGGACGGCTAGACTCATCTTTTACCCAAAGATTACGAGCGTGCTATCCAGTAATTGTTAACCAGCTGTCTTTGATTTTACCAATATCCCATCTCTCTGGATTCATTAGACCATTTTCAGTTCGGATTTCCCATTTTATTACCATCAAATGGTTCGACCAACGAATCGGCCGCTTGACCCAGAATGAAAATTACAAAAAACAGATAGGAAAAGAAAAAACTGCTTAGTATTTTCTTTTATTGAACTTGCTTCCAATTATAAATAATTTATTATACTAACTATTTAATCTTGTTTTGCACGAATCAATTTGGGGGCTGAACCGGCTTTTTGATCCAGTCAATCTGTTGATCATTATAGGTGTGGTTCAACAAGATAGTATCTGTTGTTCCATCCTGATAAACGACTTTTAAGATTAGCTGCTTTTCAGGAGTAAGGCCGGTTAAATCAACAAGGTTAAAAGTATCATTCTATCATAGTCAGCCTCACTAGTAGTGGCCAATTTCAATACCCCTTGATTTCTACATTTTTGGGTCTGTTAAATCAACTCGAGCAATACAAACAACTAAATTGGGTCGTTCTTGAGTTATCGAAAATAACTGAATAGCACAGTATTTGTGATGCACTCAGTAAGTGTTGCTTCTGAAAATATTTTCATGAAGCGAGTTTTTTCAGTATTAATAGCGGCAAATCTTTTATCCGCTATATAAAGAATTAGCATTAATATAAAAACTTTTTTGATTGGAAAGTCTTTTGAGCCATCTTGTTCCCAACCAATTAGAGAGAATCAATATGCCTACAATCAATATAAAAAGAAAATGGTTTGATTAACATAGGCCGTATTTTAGCAAAATTCGAATGTGTTAGGAATGAATTTTTTTGCCGGATTTGTAAACGACGAATAGCACACCTTGCTTTAATTTATTTTAGCAGTATATTAGTATCTAAGGATAATGACCCTTTATTGGGTAGGTTAGTGATAGTTTTAATAATTTCTGATTTGTTGGGCAATTGGGATTTTTTAGTAACGATATCGGTTTCCAGAATTGGTTTATGGATTTTATTTTTTTCATCAATTATGACTAAACACACTTTGTCTTCTTCTATTTTCTTTACCTGTAACCGTAAATATTCTTGGGATTCAGCATTGATATTTTTTGAACTATTCGATTGGGCGATGAAAGTTGAAGCTCCAATGCCAAATAAACCAGTGGTTAATTTCTCGTGGTCTGACCAATTATAAAGCTCAATTTCTACTATTCCATCGGAATCCAAAAAAATTACCCTTCCCATAATTGGGGTATTATTTTCATCCGGGGTACATCCCAAAACATTAATTGAAGCTATTAATATCGAAGTTAGGATTAGCTTGTAATTATCCCATGCCTTAGTTAACATTGATCTAGTGAGATTTACTGACATAGTTTGATTCTCGACAAATATATTTTATGAATACACCTGATGTCTTAAGCTGGGATTACAACACTGCACAGTGGGTTATAGCAATCATTGTTGGTATTTGTCTTGCTAAGATATATGCTTGTGTTGCTCATCACATGAAATTTTTGAAAAAAACAAAATACTATTTACCATACATGGTAATGGTTTTAGAACTTTTTGTGATGTTGGTTTTTATGTGGTTCAGTTCACCATATGGCTATTATATAATAACGGGTAGTAAATTAGGGTTTATATGTCGAACGTTAACTGATAGTTTAGTTGTCATTGTTGCCTTGGTTTCTCTACCTGATGACGATGTCTTGAACAAAGAACAAATTGATATGAAGGAAATCTACGCCAGTTCAAAAATACTTCGTCCTATTATCATAGGTGTATGGTACGTTGGCCAAATTGCAATAGCAGTTTTTTTCGATCCATTAGCAAATAGTTTTGGAAAATTAATATTAGTAATAATAGTAGGTTTTTCTATCGTCCTAGTGAGTTTATTTACTTTTTTATTAATAAAGGTAAATAACAGATATATACTTTCTGCTATCCACATTAGCCACGCAATTGGTATATTATTGCTAAGAACTAACTAGCATAGTAGATTTAACTTAGATTAAATTCAACCTGAAAATTTCATTAACTGTAAACAGGAGTAGATTTCATGATTAATTACAATCAAAGAACGGTCATTACATTCTTCTTGGTTTTCTTTATCTTTTTTTCTTGTTTTACCTCTAGTATTTTAGCCAACAATCATGAAGATACAAAAAACTTTTACGTTGCGGATCCTCATGGTAGAGATACGTTTCGATTTGAATCTGAAGCCCCATTAGAAACAATTGTAGGGACTACTAATCACATTAGAGGGAAAATTGTCCTTAACCCGAATAATATTGCTGAAAATTTAAAAGCTTCTTTCGAAATTAATTTAGCAACGATCCAAACAGGGATTAAAGAAAGGGATGGCCACCTGAGGGACCAATATCTAGAGACAGATAAATATCCAAAAGCGGTATTGACTATACAAAAAATTACCAAAGTCGAGAAAGTGGATCGGTCTAAACCAGAAAAATTGGAAAATAGCCAAAGTGCTTATGTGACAGCTCAAGGGCTCTTAAAACTACATGGGGTAGAGAAAAGCATGACTTTTAAGAAGGTAAAGATAACTTATTTTGAAGGTAGTAAGGAACTAGAAGCAGGATTCATGTACGGAGACATACTAAAAATTGATGGAAATTTCAAGCTGAAACTTTCAGATTTCAACATCAAAAGGCCTCAATTTCTCTTGCTGAAATTAAACGAAGAGCTAGATGTAAAAATTTCAATGTTAGCTTCCACAGTTGCTCCTAAAAAGGATGAGGATAAAAAGAAGAAGGATGAAGATAATGAATCCAAGGATAGTTAAAGACTGAAAAATAATGATGTCTCACTATTCCATCATTAAAAGCCACATATAATAAATAACCAAAGGAAAATCTCTGAAACATTAAACCTTGCACAAGAAGTTGAAGAACAATCAAGGCGAGCTAGCATTGCTCGTCTTTTTTGTTGCTGAAGCTAAAGAAAGGCTAAGTAAAACCAAACGACAATGGTAGCATCTTCAAAGATTCATTCTGTAAGGTAAGTGATCTGTTCTGACTCATCTTCTTTTTTCTAAAGGTTTTCAATTGTTGGTTGGGAAGGAAATAAAACTCATGTAGGCGGAGTGATTGTTTCTAAGTAGTTCTTTGCATCGGGTCGTTACGATGTGGTAATGAAAATTGGCGCAGTCAAAAAAAATAGTAGCCCAGAAAACCCTATGCGGCCAATTGGAATGGTACCAGCTATTTAGTATGCGAGAACATAATACGACTTTGCAAGATTTACTAACATCTTCTAATAAAGCACTAGACCAAGATCAATAGCTGAACGCTATCAGCCGAACGTGGATAACCTCTCAAAACAGATGTATAATTTTTGGCCCTAGCAGGCTCCTGAGATGATCCAAATTAGTAATCGAAAACATATCATCTGATAATA
>CAYVHK010000312.1:0-3468 GCA_964451145.1 uncultured bacterium
TTCGAAATTCACCGGCACTAGCTGCAAAAATTTCGTATATTCAGAGTTCGATGTCTGATCCTTTCTCATGATCACCGTTTGAGTGAGCTTGTTAGGTTCAACTGCGGCCCCGGTTCGTTTGCCGCTAGCTCGCCCTATTGTGTTTTTACCTTGCTCCAGGTGGGGTCCTAGCTTGCTAGCTAGACAACCTGATTGGGAGCGACCCAGACGACTTGTCGGCATTTATCCTATCATTCCAAAATTCCTCCTAGGCGGTCCATATTAGCAATTGTGCATGAGCATCCTTCCACCGACCATGGAGCATGACTAATGATATTGACTTCAGTAATTATCGCTGCGGGTATTTTCGCGTTCGCGTGTACCACATCGTCTGCTGAAACGGTTACCCATGGAAAATCCAACCTGATGGTTGTCGGAGTAGATTTTGACGAGAACGCTCTTGAGCGGGGCAACCGCATTTCCCGACGAGTGCTCGACGCAATATCAAATGAATTACATATGGAAGGCTTTAACGTTTTCGACGAAACGGCAGTAACACTTGAAAATTACGCGCAAAAAAGAACCCGTCGCAGCGATGCAGAAATCATTGATATAGCTAGGCGTCTGACCAAACCACCAATTGATGTATTAGTTGCCGTGTCAATTCATGCGTGCGTGAAAGATTCTAATTACACGAAATATATCAGAACAAGGCTTACCGGCCGCCTGCTCAAGGTTCAAAGTGGTCGACGTCTTGGTAATTTCGAGGTTGAGAGCCCGGACGCTTGGACTGCTCCAGTCGATTGCTACCGGGACTGCCTGCTGGAAACAGTTGCCGACAAAAGTAAGATACTAGCCCGAGATGTTGGCGCAATTCTGGCCAAAATGCTGCGTAGCCTTCCGGAAGATTCCTCGACACCGCCTACCGAGCAGTCGGGTGGCATCACCAACCATTATGCGCTGGTTTTCGACGGCTTTACGCCAGGAGACATCTTGAAAATTGAGGAATATTTGGTAGTTTTCAGCGGATACCAACATTATCGAACAGTCTATTCCGGCTTTCGGCATCATGAGTTCTGGTACGAGTCGGACATTGAGAGTGCCAGGCTTGATAGAAATCTTAAGAAAATGTTAACCCACCTCGAATTAGTTGGCCGCGTATCATTTTCGGGCAATGAATATACAGTGACTAAGTATCCGGGTCGTGCGCGGGTCAAAACTCAGTCTTAAATAAATGGACTGGCCGCAGAAGCAATATTCCGGAAGTTTGTTGTGTTAACCGGAATGCCACGATTTAGGTGTAATTTATTCCTACATATTTAATTTATCGTTGATTTGGCGTGTATTCGTCGATTGAAGGTCAGGTTTTTCCTATAGGTAGGATTTTTTGACAGGCTACCTCGCGGCGTTCTCAAACCTATCACAATGTTCCCTTGCGCTTGACTATTATCGGTGCCGTAAAAGCCCAATCCGATAGGGTATCAGGCATGACCATACCGCCGGCCGCCATTTATAAAATGAAAATTTGAGCAATTATTGCGCCAACCAAGGTAAGCGGTTTAGGTATTTGACAGAATAGACATTTTGAGAGACGATTAGTATTGAGTTATGTAAAAAATTTTTTATTAGGAAACCTAATCGTCGAGGTTCGCTTCTGATATCGATTTTAATTAATGGAGAGAAACATGAGTGGGAAACACTTTCGTAAATTTCTGTCATATTTTTCATTCGGTTTAGTGTTTCTAATTTCATTTCCTTCGGTTTCCAGTTCAAAATGCTCGGAAAATTTTAAGGATTTTACTGATCCCCGTGAAGCTCCGGTCGAGTGTTTCAATTTACGGCCTATCTCGGCAAATGCCGCATTTAAGAAAGAGCGGGTCTCGGCAAATGCTGCGATTAAGCAAGAGCGGGTCTCGGAAAATGCCGCGATTAAGCAAGAGCGAGTGATATTGGGGCTAGGTCGTAAGGATGTCGGAGGAAGTCGTACTTCTGTAAAAAAAGTTGCGGGTTTCCTAGATAAATTAAAAGGAGATCAAAACGAAAAGGGCGGTGACTCAAAAGGCCTTGGCGGACTTTTTAAAGCTCTCAAGGTCCCTACCCCAGGCCAATCCGCCATGGGAACGCAATCTGCAACACAGGACGACTCATCGGCGTTTGGCCGCTACAGCAGCGCGTCATCCGAAATCATGGATTTACTTTGTGCCGAGCACAAAAGGGAGTGGTCATACGACTATCCGGCGCCTGATACATCGCTGATAGCGGGTGATTTTAAGGTGTCTGTATCTGAATTGAGCAAGGTATTCCAAGATGAGTTTTACAAGGTAAAGTACACCTCCATTCCGAATCCGCAGACTTTCGAAAACGGCTTTGATAGCCCAAAGATAAAAGAGTTGTTTGTCAGGTTTTTGTCTGAAAAATCTCCCGAAATTTTATCGCAATTTAAAAAATTGGCTCAAATAAGTAGTTCATCAACACGGGGCATGAAAGAGCAAGCGGACGCCCAATTCGCTTACGGTCTGCTCTTGATGCAATTTTCCGACCACATATCCGATGCCGCTCAACCGCTGCAGTATATAAAGCAGGCGTGGAAAAACGATCAACGTGGTGCAAGCTATCTTTGGGGAGCACTTCTTTTCTATGGAGAAGCAGGCTTGCGGCGGAACGTGAATGTAGCGGCAAATTTTGTGGCCAACGCGCAAGCAGCTGACGAGGGGGACAATTTCCGAGGAGATGGTGGTAGCGACGCTGAACCATTCGAGCCCTTTGCTCCTGCCACTACGTTGCTTATGGAGATATCCAAGGACCCTGATTTCAAACACAAGGAGATGTACGCTTCTCTCCGGGCGGACGCTGAAAAATTTAAACAAAAATGGATGAAGAAGAAGAATACCGGAAGCGCTCTTAACCGGCAAGCAACGCAACTGAACTACCGATCGGTGGAGGCCCTGGAGAAGTTGGCGAAAGCCTTGGGCCTTGGGAAATTGTACAATGAGGTGCTAGCCGAAATTGCCCTCATAAAGCAAGAAAGAAACCCGTCCAAACAACTCGTTGAAAGATCCTTACGCGTAAAAGAACCTTTGCTGGAAGCAATTGGTGATGAACTTGAAAAGAGGGATAAACTCGACGCCAATGAAATTGCTGCTTTGCAGGAAACGGAGGTTGCTAATCGGATCGTAATTTCACAGTATGGTGCAACAATCGCTCAAATTTTCATGTCACAAATGGCCGCTGGGGGTATGATCTCGCCCGATACCATATCTGATTGGGCTTATACGGTACCGATTTTAGTTAAGGGCCAGGAAACGTCATGCAAGGTTCGTGAAGACCTGAAGGTGGCCTATCTGAATAAGCAAGAAGGCAATCAAGCGCTAAAAGAAACGCCCGATACGCCCGAGCAACAAGAAAAAACCGGCAAAGCTTATGCTGCTCTGGGCGAAGATGGATGATGACGACTATTAGATTGCATGAAAGCCTAGGTGAGGATCCTGC
>CAYVHK010000313.1:0-3451 GCA_964451145.1 uncultured bacterium
CAAACGCCGACCAAGCGTTAACCCAAACACCTTCCATTCAAAAAGTCATTGTGGTGAAAAGGACAGGCGAAGCTGTCGATATTGATAAGAATCGAGATGTTTGGTGGCATGAAGCAATGTCCATGGCAAGTGATGATTGTCCACCTGAAGTAATGTCAGCTGAAGATCCCTTATTTATTCTATATACCTCCGGTTCCACGGGGCAACCCAAAGGAGTGCTTCATACAACAGGTGGATACATGGTTTATACTTCGTACTCTCATGAGGTAGTTTTTGACTATCACCCTGGGGATATATACTGGTGTACAGCCGACATTGGTTGGATTACGGGCCATTCGTACATTATTTATGGACCTCTTGCTAACCGTGCTATTACAGTAATGTTTGAAGGTGTACCGAATTATCCCGATTTTGGTCGATTTTGGCAAGTGGTAGAAAAGCATCAGATCAACCTATTTTATACTGCTCCCACAGCTCTCAGAGCATTGATGAAAGAAGGGAATGGTTGGGTGGAGAAATATGACCGATCATCGCTTCGCCTTCTTGGTACAGTTGGTGAAACGATTAAAGAACCTGAATGGACTTGGTACCATAACGTTGTTGGGAATCAGCGGTGCCCGATTGTTGATACTTGGTGGCAAACAGAAACTGGTGGAATTATGATTACACCACTACCAGCCGTCTCTGAATTAAAACCGGGTTCAGCGATGATCCCCTTTTTTGGTATTGAACCTGTTTTATTGGATGAAGCAGGAAACGAAGTCGAAGGGAATCCTGCTGGTGGATACTTGTGCATTAAATCACCTTGGCCGAGCTTAATGCGCACAGTATACGGCGACCACAAACGTTTTCGTCAGACCTACTTTGAGCGATTCCCTGGTTATTATATGGCTGGAGACGGCGCCATGCGGGATGCTGATGGACATTATTGGATTACTGGTCGTGTTGATGATGTATTGAATGTTTCCGGTCATCGGTTGGGCACAGCAGAGATTGAAGGTGCTATCGGTCAGCATGAAACAGTAGCTGAAGCGGCAGTTGTTGGTTATCCGCATGATATAAAGGGCCAAGGAGTCTATGCATATGTAACTTTGATGACTGGCAAAGAACCATCAGAACAAACGATCTCTGATATCAAGGAAAAAGTACGAACGCTGATTGGTCCACATGCCACTCCGGATAAAATTCAGTTTACACCATCTCTACCTAAAACGCGTTCTGGTAAAATTATGCGGCGGATTTTACGCAAAATAGCCGAAGGTAACACTAAAGATTTAGGTGATACTTCTACTTTATCGGATCCATCTGTAGTTGATGACTTATTGTCCGGAAGTGAGTCGTAACCGTTGCAAATAACAAGCAAACTATGGGGGGGTCGCTTCAAGAGTGAAATGAACCGCCTAATGTTAGATTTCAGTCAATCGACTGAAGCAGATGCCCGTCTAATTCCATACGACATTTGGGGCAGCCAAGTTCATGCACTAATGTTGTTTCGTCAAAAGATCATTAGTTTTGACGATTTATCTCCAATTTTAACCTGGCTGAACCGAGCATCGAACGATTTTCAAAACGGTAAGTTTGTACTTGATCCAGATAAAGAAGACGTTCACATGAATGTGGAATCATATCTGATCGACGGTGCTGGAGCAGAGTTTGGAGGTAAATTACACACTGCGCGTTCCCGAAATGATCAAGTTTTAACCGATACTCGCCTCTATAGCCGCGAGCAAATTTTGATTCTGTGTTCTGGTCTAGTTGATTTATGTCAAACATTTCTTGATATCGCTGAAGAACATACCACAACGGTTATGCCTGGTTACACGCATACCCAGCATGCACAACCTATTAGTTTGGGATTTTGGGCTACGGCTTATGTTAGTCTATTTTTGCGTGATTTTAAGCGCTTGTTTGCTGCCTTTGAAACGATAAATGTTAATCCATTGGGAGCTTGTGCCTTAGCTGGTACTAATTTACCAATAGACCGCTATTTTACTACCGAATTGTTAGGATTTGAAAAGACACATCAGCATGCATTGGATGTTATCAGTTCACGTGATTTCATTGCTGAGACACTTTCTGCATTGGTGATTTTGATGACTAATTTATCTCGATTTAGTGAGGAAATTGTTTACTGGACAACATATGAATTTGGTTTGGCTAAGCTGGATGATAGTTTTGCTTCAGGCAGTTCGATCATGCCACAAAAAAAGAATGCGGATGTCGCGGAATTAACGCGAGGGCGTTTTGGCCAAGTCCTGGGAGCACTAGTTGATTTATTGACCAACTTGAAAAGTTTACCATTGGGTTATAATCGAGATCTACAAGAGGATAAACCACCACTGTGGCGATCATTTGATATTGTGACAACTTGTCTGAAAATTTTGCCACAAATGTTGCAAACATTGACATTTAATACCGATCGTATGGCTAATTTATGTCAGGCTAATTTCTCTACCGCTACGGAACTAGCCAATTATCTAGTACAAGAAAGAGGCATACCATTTCGAGAATGCCATGAGATCGTCGGTAATATTGTGGGGCAATTAGCTGAAGATAAACAAACTTTTAATAACCTAGACAGAACAGCTATTCTACTTTCAGAAATGTCAATCGAAATTTCAATCTCAGATTTAGAGTCTATTTTAGAACCCAAAAAAGCTTTGCTTCGGAACCAAAGCTATGGAGGCACATCGCCCAAAGAGGTTAAGAATATGATTAGCGAGTTTGGGCAAAGTCTAAAAGATATTGAAACTAGTATTAAAAATCGAACCGATCGAATTGAATTAGCCTACAAAAAAACTCAACAGATGGTGAAAAATATTATTGAGAAACCCACCGTATAATTCCTCGATCTTATTTTACTTTATATATTTATTGCACATAATTCATATTCTTTTAATAATGTCTATTTCTTCAGTTTCGGTTCAGGTTTTTAACATGTAGTAAACTACTATGAATTATGGAGTATGTTGTTTTGAAAGCAACAAAAACATCTTTCCTTTAATCGTCTTTATTCTCTTAATTGCCTGCCTATAAGATAACTGGATTTTAAGTCAATAATCCCAACCAAAATTTGTCGATATCTTGTTAATTTATTGGTGAAATTAACGATTGATTAGATACTAAAACACAGACTGTTTTTTAATTATTTTAGTTCTTGTGTTCAGATTATTAGCTTGAATTTCGACTTTTAATGTTTTATTTTCGGACTTGATCTTAAATTAAATTGGTGATTGTCTACTAACCATCATAATATGATTAGTTAGTATCTTAAATCTAATCAACTTTACTAAAATCCTAGTTAAAATCGGTTTTTTATTGAAAACGTCAAGATAATACTTTTCATTTCCTCGTGCTTTCTCACAATTTTGCGTGAACAAGTTAACCGTATTGAACGATTAAAGAAATCAATATGAAACTATGTGAGAGTGTATTTTTTCTGATGCTAATG
>CAYVHK010000314.1:0-3427 GCA_964451145.1 uncultured bacterium
TACCTAATCTTTAAGCTAATGTCATAATATCAGCGATAAATTGATAAATTAGGGCTGAATTAAGGTTTGATAGAGAATCCAAGTTAAGTTTTTCTGTATAGAATTCTGTTGGGCGCATTTTATTCATTTGTTCGACATATGCCTGAAGCACTACGATGGCTTCGTTTAAGGTGATACCAAGTAAGTTGAAATTAAACACATATAAGCAATTTTAGCATAGATATTCTTTATGTTCTTGTGAATATGATGGTCTTTTAAGCGCACAAGATGAAATTGAGATGATTAAGGTGAGTATTAATAAAGATTGCCGTCATTTTAGTGGCTAAAACAGCGGTGAAGCGATTTCGTTTCACTTCAGCTTTGAGTCCATATTACTCTGATATTTTTTCAACTTCCTAAGTTATGATTTTTCATCCAAACTTCAACTAATCTGAGACTTGGAAGATCAAGATAGTAACGGAAGCCGGTAGACCAACAGTTATTAGGCCACATTCAGTTCAATCACCTTTTCACTAACCAGTTTTAATAACATTAGCTCTTTGAGCTTAGAATTCTGGATTATGAAGAGGGTAAGTTTGATAGAAACAGTTACGAGTAATATGGAAATAGAATAACATATAAACATGTTCCGGTTAATGAAAATTAAGTTAGAGGAAATATAATCGAATTGGCCTTGTCAATCATATTGGATCAGTTTATAAAAATTTAGAAGAAAAAGTGGAAATAACTTTCATATAAGAAAAATCTAAGAGTTTTGACAAGTTTAAATATAGGAACAGTTGCTTTTGAGTTTGGTCCATAACTTAATGAAGTTTTTCGATCTGATAGTTATGTTTGCCCAGTTAATCTTTATAATGTTGAAGGTGTCATAAGTTATGAAAGTGTTGGTAATTGGTGGAACAGGCAATATAAGTCGTCGGATTGTTACTGCTTTATTGAGACGGAATCATCAGGTGACGATTTTTAATCGAGGTCAACATTCAGATTCCCCACCATCAGACGTACGTATAATTCTTGGCGACCGAAATCAGAGAGCTGATTTCGAACAGAAGATGAAAGTCGAAAATTTTGATGTGGTTATTGACATGATCTCTTTTAATACAGAGGACGTTGCTTCGTCTATTCGTGCGTTTGAAGGACGAATTCAGCACTTTATTCAGTGTTCTACGGTGATGACTTATGGTCCACCTTTTCCTCGTAATGGTATTAATATTGTCGAAACTGACGCATTGAATGGAAGTTCTACTTACGGTTTAGGAAAAATTGCGGCTGATAATTTGCTCTTAAAATCATATCGAGAAAGAAATTTCCCTGTCACTATTTTGAAACCATCTTATACTTACGGCCCAGGTATTAATGTTCATCGTCAGGTTGGGGGTGATGGTTGTTGGATCGATCGACTAAGGAAAGGTAAACCTATTTTATCTGCTGGTGATGGATTAAATTTATTCCAGTTTTTATCATCACATGATGCGGGCGACGGGTTTGCCGAAATCGTAGGCCTGACTGAGTGTCTGGGGCAAATTTATAATATTGTCCATCCTCACCCCATAACATGGAACCAATGGCATCATGCGGCAGCCGAAGCTACTGGTACTAAGGTGGAAATTGTGTCTGTTGCTCAAGAAACACTAGTGTCTATTAATCCTGAACGGTTTAAAGGGTTAGCTGGCAACTTTGGTCATACTCAGGTTTTCGATCATAAAAAATTAACTCAAGTCATTCCCGCGTTCCAGCCTAAAACATCTCTAGTGGAAAGTTTGGCTGAAAATATCGAATGGATGGATAAGTATAACCTTATTCCAAATAGCGATGAAGATCTTCTAGAGGATAAAATTATTGCTGCAGTAAGAAAACTGCCAACCCAAATTTAGTCCTGAAAAATTAGAGAATAATTTTTATCCGTTCACTTTTCGTCAATGGCAAATCAACCAACCATTGGTTTGTTTGGCCACATAAGTTTTATTGTCAATAGATCCGGAGGTTACTCTACAACGAGCAGTAGATTTTTCCCCTCACTTTTTTTAATAATTTTTCTTATTGTTTATGCTCCGAATCTTTCGAAAATCGTAGATGTTATTCGAAATTTATTTTTTTAAACTAGGTACAACAACGGGAGTTAGTTTTATGTCGTTCGGAAGTGGAAATTACAGATACAAAGTAGAAGTGAATTGGCTGCAACTGACAAGCGAATGGCGTTGGGGTTGGATCCCTGCAGTTGCTTGTGATTCTAAAGATAATGTTTACATCTATTCACGAAGTGATCGGCCATTAGTCATTTATGATCGTCAAGGGACAATAGTCGATAATTGGGGAGATCGAATTTTGGATTCGCCAGGATCACACGGGATTTTTATTGATCAGGAAGATAATGTTTACTGCTCAACCATTGGTTTGCATTGTGTTTTTAAGTTCAATTCACAAGGTGAATTAGTTCTGACATTGGGAACACCGGGACAGACTGGAACCAATTACGGCGAACCCTTTAATAAAGTCACCGATGTAGCTGTAGCGTCAAACGGCGATATTTTTGTCTCAGATGGCTATGGTAATGCCCGTGTACATCGGTATTCTGCTGGAGGTGAACATCTTCTATCTTGGGGAGAAGCTGGCAACAATCCCGGCCAATTTAATCTATCTCACTGTGTACGAATTGACAATCAAGATCGTATTTGGATATGTGATCGGGATAATAATCGACTTCAGATCTTTGATATGGATGGGAATTATATTGATCAGTGGACTGGATTGCTACAACCCAATACTATTTTCTTTGATTCGGAAGAAGATGTAATCTACATTGCCGAACTAGCGGGACAACTTAGCATTTATACCCTAAACGGTGAATTGATTACCAAGTGGGGTAGAGAAATATCTAGTCAAATTCCTGGTGAATTTATCGGAGGTCCACATGGTATGTGGGTTGATTCTCATGGTGATTTATATCTGGGTGAAGTGATGCTAGGTGATCATCAAAGAGTGCAGAAGTATATTCGCCAGTAATAAATCAATTGTTGTTTTTTGTTTGCGATTGGTAAAAAAATACCAATCAAAATGGTAAGCCATACCAAATTGTGGATATGAGTTCTAAATCTACAGTAAAAATCGAAAGGCAATTATGACAATCGGAAAAAAGCAGTATCCAATTTCAGTGGTGGTCAAATGAACATAAATTCTAGGTTTGAAGAATGTGCAACCCAACAGTCTAAAATATCAAAACTTATTTAAGCCTTTGATCATAAAGTTTTTTAAATATAAAAGGTGCGTCTAGGTTTACATAATTAGGTCTTTTTTTGATTAACTCCAAAAAAATATCTTTGTCATTACCCATAAAAGCTATCATAGTTTTTATATTATTTTTCTCTAAAATATCAAATTCACTTAAATTTTCTTGCATTGTGTATTCAATTATTGATGGAGAAAAATT
>CAYVHK010000315.1:0-3388 GCA_964451145.1 uncultured bacterium
AGTTCATATTCGTATCAGGAGAAAAAACTAAATTCAGTCTATGATTGATTTTGTAATAAAATGAAGGAGTTTAATAGAAGTGTTTAGTCAATAACTATTGTAATTTATACGCGATCTTGATTCATGTGTTTGCCGCTGTATCTCTCCGGTTATGCTATCTCTGTAGCTAACAGAGTGGAGTATTTTAGTTCTTGTCCTAATAATTGCCAATGTGCTAGACTGGCTGACATTGCAATTCAGTGGAGCCGGCTAAGATGACTGTGTGCAAATCATCCAATGCAAGCCAAGCTGACGAGTGATATAACAATATCTTTGACTGGGTGATTATAGCTGGTCAATCAATAGCTTCCCCAGCAGTAACCGCCGAGATTAAACTAGCCACCGAACAGCAGCGTAATATTGCCTCAGCTATAGATCAACTGAAAACTATAAAGTCTCTTCTGTGCAGTTCAGTATAGACTAAGGTGTCCGATAAGCTAATACCCAGAAACCAAGCTAAATAGAGAAAAAAGGAACTACAGAACAATCCTCATGAGAAAACGAGAGATTGGATGGTTACTGTTAATTGGTAGTTTTATTGTTGCTTGCGGTAGCGATAAAACCGATCCAGTCACCAAACCCAAACCGATAATTGAAACTAAGACCGAGAGTGAACCAACGGTCGCTGCTATCAAAATTGACTTCTTAATCGAAGAAAAGGCGATCAAGCAAACGCTGGTTGACCAGGATGCGGCCATCAGCGAAAAGGAAGTAGACGATATTATGTCTTTCTGGATCAAGCGCGAAGATAGAAATGTTTTTACCGCTTGGACCTTCGCCGGTGGTGGTTTTGAAAAGTACGAGGGTTGGAGAGCGGTGCAAAACGGCTGGGTTGGCATCTTCAAGTTGCGTGGTGGCCAGATAACGACTGATGTGTCGAGAGTCGAAATCGACTCTCGTGCCAGCAAAGCAGTATTATATGGCAAGTACAAGTGGGAGCAAAATGGCAAATTGATAATTGCCTTCCAGAAACAGAAAGGAAAGTGGTTGATTCGTGCTATCGATTATACCAACGGCAGTTTCGGTAAGCAGATACCGAAACTGTCAAATCCAGCCTACACGAATCCAAAGGAATAGACCGCATCAGAGGTATTACCGTACCAATCACACTTCCCTTGAAAGTAGTTACTTTTCTTTTAACAAGTAGATCCTGATTCTTCTCTTTTATAACCACCACAATCAACGTATCTAGATACTGCTATTGACTTTATTAACGACCAACGTTCTAACTTAGGCGCTATTCAGAATAGATTAGAGTTTGCTCACTCCAATCTAATATCGAGTATCCAAAATGATAAATCATCTCTGTCTACCGTTCAGGATGCTAACTTTCCTATCTGAGAACAACTACATCTCCACCTGCTATTTGTAGCCCTTGATACTAACTTGGGCCGATTTGTCCAGATGGAAGGTAGTTTCGGTATTCGGTGTTGATTGGATGTTCGACGACCGATCAAACAATATATCCCTGGTTGACAGATCAAGATTTTATTCAACAGTTGCTTCAGCTGATAGGAGTACGGGCTAGGGAAGATTCAGTAGGAAAATCATGACACTGGGAAGATAACGCAACAAAGTTAGGTTGTGGCCGGTAGTAATATCGACCGACCACATTAATCCATATTATGACTTACCGGTTAAACTTGATATCTGCCCATTTAGTGGTTAGTTTGTTTCTGGAATCAACAGCAGTCGTAGATGCTAAAGCTTCCTTCATAGATTTCTTTACTTCTTCGGCCGTCAAAGCCACATTCCAAATTTTAACTTCGCCTATTGCTCCGCTAAAGTTGTTTCCTCCTTCGTGATTCGCTGCAATTGATAGACCGTGCTCGATGAAGTCTATTCGGACATTCCCACCGGCATCAGCTTTACCATCCTCTTCACCATCGATATACAGTACGGTTTCACTCCCGGTTTGAGTGGCAACATAATAATACCATTTGGTGTCAAACTCTTTGGCCTTGCTCTTGATCTCTAATTCGGCTTTGTCAGTAGCAAAATAGTGTCCCAGTAAAACACCACCACGATTAAAAGTAATGTGAGGACGTCCGCCGCCACTTGCCCGATACATCAAATCCATTCTGCCACCGCCAGTAATTTTTTGACTAGGCTTAAACCAAAACTCAATGGTAAGAGCACTGGGAAGATCAATGTTTAGTTTATCAAATCTAGCTGAACCTTTATTGAATTCCAAGGCGTTGCCGACAACACCTTCCACCGATTTCGCATTGCTTAATTGACCAACAAATTTGTTCGATGAAACGTCTGTCACCACTTTCCCACCTGCTTCTTCAAAGGGTAAGTGAAGAAGCAAACTTTTGGTTATACCTGCATCAACTGCTGATACAATGGCTAAAGACAATATCAGGACACAACTGAGAGTTAATTTCTGCCTCATCTGTAATTCACCTCATAAATTTAAAAATTAAGTTATAAACATAATATCATTTGGTGTCCTTTTCATCCACCAAACGAATGCGAGATTATTGTCAATCAGGCGCTTTTAATGCTTTGTGAAAAACAGTTAATTTTCCCTTGTACTACTTTGGTGCATCCTTATCGGATTTAGCCTGCAGATTGTGCCCAGATTAACGAGTATCACTATTTCCGTAATCGAATAGCTAGCTAAATTCCAATTAAACTTTCCTTAAATTTCATTGCTTAGACTTCAGATATTATTACTAACAAAAAGACAGATTTAAACAACAAAATACCACTGGAATCAGAAATTTAACTCGAAACGAATAACATGGATCATATGGCTTTCTTGTAAGGTTTCGGATCACATTCTGAGTCTGAAGTGAAAAGTTTAAGGGGAATTGGCTCGCCAAAAGTAAGCCTAAGATAAAATTTAATAGATGTCAAGAAAATAAATGATTCTATGAATTGGACGATCGTGGGCTAAGTTATGAGGAAACTAGATTTAATTCGTGGAACTATCAATGAATGACAGAAAAAGAACGAATCACTCACCGCAGTGGAGGGGGTTTTTATGGGCGTCTGAGTGAATTTGACCCACAGGATTTTTAATTAAATATGATTTTTTCGAGGAGAAAAGAATCAGCTAACACCTGGTTAACCTACAGACTGATTCTACTCGTTTTTCTCTATATGGTGGATTATCCGATGCCCACTCATCCACCACATAGGTGGATGAATATAGTTGTTTTTCGCTGTTGGCCAGCCTTTCCAGTATGTTTTGTTAAACGGAATTAGCATAATGGCCTGATTAAGTGGGATCACAACCTGTTCAGCCATAAAGATTCGCATCGCCTCTTGGAACAACGGTATGATCTTCGAATTACCAAGTGGTAGCACACCAATTTTCGCTACCAACTGACTGTATTCG
>CAYVHK010000316.1:0-3339 GCA_964451145.1 uncultured bacterium
GTTGGTTGAAAGTTACTAGCCTGAATGACATCTAAAAAAGCGATAAACATTTCATCGGTTGTTTTTTCACCCCAAGTAACAACTTTTGGTGGTTGGTTCGGATTGTTGGGGTTACCCGCTGAATTGTCAAAATGTCCAACAGCCCTGACAACTGTACCGGCAGGTATAAAAATCGGCTGTTGAAAATAATAAATACTTTGCCAACTGAAGTCCCAATCTTTTATCCAGATTAAGTCTTGTTTTTTACCATTAGGAAAGACAGCGGTAACACGCATGTCTCTACCAATTAAGTGCATATGTGGCGATACAGAAACAGCATAAACATCTGACTCCGGTTTCCACTCTGCTGTGACTTCATAATTCGAATTACCAGCTGGAATTTGGAATCTATTATTAATAGCCATATCAACATAAACTTGTTTGGGATCAGATAATTTACAAAAGTAAAGACCAACCTGAGACAAGTCGCTTTCAACTCGACCTGTCTTATAGTAGTGGATTTGCAAAACTATGTCGGCGCCCTTAGGTAGTAGATAACCGGTACCAACTGGATGAGGGCTGGGCATAATGCCTGGGGCCCATCCACCTAACCAACCAGCCGTTTCGAAACCTGTTCCACCAAATCTAGCATAACCAAGCTTTGGGTCTTCTGCATCAAGTTCTCTAGCTCGACCACTAGTATCTAAATAAACAATGACATGGTGAACGACTCTCCGATTCCCTGGTTTGACATCAAATGCTGAAACATACATGTCTTTCTCAAAATCAGTAGGAATAACAAAATGGCGATATTCGTCTTCACCTTCGGCAGGAACATCATAAGACGCAGGCATTTTCACAATCAAGTCAGGCTGGCCGAGGGTCCACCCATTACTAAAAACAACTGGAATGGGCAAATCTGTCAAGTTACCTTTTTCCATGCCTGATTCTACCCATTTGGACAACAGATCGATTTCCCAATTTTCCATTCGCTTTTCTTGCTTAAATTCCCCATAGCCCTCGATTGCTTTCCAAGGTGGCATTAATCGCTCTTGGGTATAAGAGACTATTTCAGTTGACCAAATTTTGGCATCTTCATAATTAAGTAATGAGAAAGGAGCCACCTGATCTGGCCGATGACAATTTTGGCAGTGGCGTTGCAAGATTGGTGCAATATGGCGCGTGTAGGTCACTTGATCGGTTGATTTTTCAGCTTGATGAATAGTACAACCAAATGACTGGGTTTTTGGGATCAAAATTTTTTTTCCTTCCAGCATCTCTTCAATTGCACTCACTAGATAAGTATTTTTTACCCGATTACTATATCGATTATCATCAATACTCCCAAAGTAGCAAATTTCACCATGTCGGTCGATTAAAAACGCCTGTGGGGTCATACTAGCACCGATCTGTTGAGCCAATTTGCTATCAAAATCCTTCACAACTGGGAAGGTAATTTTCATTTTCTGGACATGTTGAGCGATTATATCAACAGAATCTTCTTGATTGGAATAAATTCCGAATAATTCAGTATCAGGATAGGTCTCATGCAATCGGTTTAGCCGAGGAATATACTGATTGGCAACAGGACACTGGGTAGATAAAAACAATAGTACAAAGGGTTTGCTTAACTTTTCTAGTGAATAAAGCTTGGCTTTAATAGTTTCTAGACGTAAACCTGGTAGAGATGTTGTCCTCAAAGAAATCTGTTTCTGTTTTAGTACCTGATTTTTAGCATCTATCTCATGAGAATTAGGATTTGGGCTAAATCGATCAACTTTTGGGCCTGATCCAGCCCAAACTAGACCTGTTCCCAACCAAGCGAGTAAAACTATTTTTACTAATCTCGCTTTTATATTTCTATTCATCAAAATTTAAACTTAATTTTTAACCCAATTAGCATAACGCATCAATAAAACTGTGATGTTTTTATTGATGCGTTATGTCTACAATTTTTCAAATTAATGGGTGAGAGCGGTCGGCCAATGGAAAGATAACCCGTCCTTTGGTTAGCTGACCATAGTAAGTAGCGTGGATCATCTCTAAGGCTGCAACGGCATCAATCAAACTGGAGGCCGGTTGACTGTCGTTTTCAATAGCATAGATTAAACTTTCGATGGCTAATCGATTGCCACTCATCAAAGGATTAGTCTCAAGATCTATTGTTTCCCATGCTTGATCAAAATTGCTAGGTTTAAAATAGCGATGGGGATAGAGTGCCAAAGCATCTCCAGCACCACCGATTAAAGAAACACGACCTTCTGAACCAACAAATTCCAGTCCGTATGTGTTTTCTCCACTTCCTCGGCCCTTAATTGATTGGAAAAAGCCGGAAACACCATTACGAAAAGCAAAATAACTATGGATACGATCACCAGCTATAGCACCGACGGGTTCTCCTGCTTGACGGGCGTGGGTAGTTGTTACTTCTTCTTCATTGTCAGTAACATGCGCCGACATCCAAGCCACATCTCCACAAAAGTAACGCATCATATTAAACAAATGAGTGCCGAGCACAATCATGTCTTCACCACCACCCCGATGATCCTGTTTGCCAGTAGCATAAATCGTTTCGATAGAACCGATAATTCCCTGTTCTAACAGACTTTTTAATTTCTGAATACGAGGCAGATAAACTGCTTGATGAGCGACCGCTACTTTCAAGTTTTTTTATAGCTAGATTATATATATTCATTGGATCATAAAGATAAAGCCACCGGTTTTTCACAATATACGTGACAGCCAGCCTCCAAACATGCCAAGACCATATCCAGCCGTTCCGTAGCCCAACGCGGACAAACACTAACAATATCTAGTGCTTCCTCTGTTAACATATCGTGATAATCAGTATAGCTAGATATAGCTCCTGTCTCAGCTACAGCCTTATTTCTCCCATCTGTATCAGGATCAGAAATACTGATAAATTCAACGTTGTCTAGATCCCGATAAGCAATGTGTAACCCGTGTCCGAAATTGCCAGATCCAGTATGACCGATGGCTCCAGCTCGATATTTTTTTTGTTTCAAACTAAAAATCCTTTGGCGTGATGAAAGTCAAATTGTCCAGAGGAGTTTATCATAAATCGACCCTCATTTGGCTTCTTTTTGTTATTAAGGCATTATTTATTTGGTGCTTGCAACTACATGATAATCAAAGTAGAATGTGGCTCTAGGACCCATCTGAAAAGAGCACGTGAAACACCTCATATACTGGTATTTTTATGCTAATTTTGTGAATGTAGCGACTAATGGATTTGACAATCAATAGTGGACTGGTAACGATGAGGAAGCCAAAATTGAACTTTAAAAGTAAGTCCATAAATTTCCTTTTCAATAAAACTAAAAAATTGATAGAATTGAA
>CAYVHK010000317.1:0-3312 GCA_964451145.1 uncultured bacterium
TACATTTTGGTAGCCAAGACGACGAGGATTAATAATGCTAGGTAGCATCTGATTGTATCGGATCGCTTACAACTCAGGAATCGATTATACTCGACAGAAAAAAGAAATCCGTTTATCTGTTCACTAATGATTTTCCGGACGATGAATCTGGACTTCATCTTCGTACAAACAACTCAACTGTGGCTAAGTTAGCTGAAGCTGAGGAAATAGATAACCAGATTAACTGTCAGTTCAGCAGAAACAAGTTTTTATTCTACGCTGTTATCAGCATCTGCCACTCCAAGGAATAGGTGAATTGATGAAGATAAAAACTGGAACGGTCAAAGCCCACTTGTTCAATGCGATTCGTAATTTACGGAAACATTTGAGCGACTATATAAAAGTTGAGTAGTTCTTTAGACACGAGAAACTTTTTCTGCTACTGTATGAATCGATAGTAATCCTTTTAATCGAAATACTATAAGACTGAAACCGATGTATTGGAAAGGATATTTAAACGTGATGCAAAGATATATAACTGGTGAAAGTGGTAGAAAAACTGAGATGTTATCAAAGTGGCAAGAATTGTGGAACGATGAGGATAGGAGATTTCAAACTCTATTCAACTGAGATCCGTACTGCCAGCCAAGAAACAGATACAATAACATTGGCACTACTAGGGTAATTGGGCGTGTATCAATGTACTGTCGGTACTTGCTGGTTTAAGAAAAATATTTTACACGCGAGCCCTTAACAAGCAGCCTTCAGCATTAGCTGATATTAAAACAATAAGTTCAGGGTGTAAAGAACTCATTGCTTTCCTTCCATTTAGGAATTGCCTACAAATAAATTGAGAATTAGACTTGGCAAAGAGAATTGAATGTATATATTCAGTCAAATTACCCAACCGATAGACGTTTTGTTTGAGGAAACCCTGATAAAGAGAATTGTTTGGTTATTAATCTCATTTATTTTAACAACGATGATCTATGCTGACAACAAGATGAATAAGAAATTAACATCCGATGATGTTTTTCCTAGCGATCGAGTCCTAGATGTCAAAATCACTCTTCAGTCCACCGATTGGGATGCTATCCGATTTCAGTCTCGGGATTTTGTTGACGCTCTATCAGAAAGCCGACAATATGCACCACCTGATCATCCTTATACTTATGTTCAAGCGAGCGTTTCTATCGATGGTGTTGAATTCCCTCGGGTAGGTATCCGAAAAAAAGGGTTCCTTGGTTCACAAAATTCCACTCGTCCATCTCTTAAAGTCAAGCTTAATCATATCGATAAAACCGGACAAATCGATGGCTTAACCAATTTGACTTTTAATAATAATCAGCAAGACATCAGTTTGATCAGTCAGTTTATGGGCTATAAGTTATTCAATACTGCCGGTTCGCCTGCGCCTAGATGTGCCTACGCGAACATAACGGTTAATGGTCAAAACTTGGGTATTTATACACATGTAGAGAGAATACATCGTCCCTTATTGAAACGCACTTTTGGCAGCGACAAAGGAGTCTTGTACGAGGGAACTGTGGTTGATTTTTACCCCAGATGGTCCGGTAGCTTCGAAAAAAAAATAGGTAAAAACAAAGTCGGTCGAAAAAAGATACAACAGTTGATTAGAGTATTGAAACAGCCAGATAAGAATATTGAGACTGCCATCAATCAATTGGTTGATTTAGACTCTTTTTACACTTTTTGGGCGATGGAAGGCTTATTGAGCTTTTGGGATGGTTATTCTGGCAACAGTAATAACTTTTTCTTTTATCTCCATCCAGAGACGGATAAGTTCCATTTTATTCCTTGGGGGGCTGATAGTTTATTTGAGAAATACAGCCCCATTAGAGATGATAGTCAGGATCCTATTTCGGTTAAGATACAGGGGTTAATCGCTCACCGATTGTATCAAACCGAATCAGGCAGACAACTTTATGAAAAGACTTTAAGAAAAATTTTAGAAAAACACTGGATCGATAAAGATTTATTAGCAGAGACGAAAAGAATAGAAGAAATGCTTCAGCCCTATTTAACTATTAATCAGGAAACAGAAACCCAACCAGACATTTTCACAAGTCCAGTAAAGACAGAAAGAAAAAAGAGTGATGGCAACAAAGATCAAAGTCAATTTATCACTGAATGGTCTTTATTAGGTCCCTTTTATACTCAAGAAAGACACGATTTGGATCAGGATTTTTTATTATCTCACGGAGGTGAGTCTAATATTCAACCCGAGCAGGAACAGTCATTTGTCAACTCTAAAGATCAAATACTAAAGTGGCGTCCGATGTCAGCTAAGAAAGATGTCGTTAATCTAGTTAAGGAAATAGGCCGCTTAGAGAACGTAACTGCTTATGCCTTCGCTGAAATTGACAGCAAAAAAGATCAATATGTTGAATTTGGATTGGGTAGTGATGATTCAGTCAAAGTCTGGATTAATGGTCAATTCGTTCATCAATATAAGGAGGAGCGTGGTGTAGAGATCGACCAAGACCGGTTCATTGTTAAGCTAAATTCGGGTAAGAATAGATGTCTAATCAAGGTTAGCCAAGGCATGAGAGGTTGGGGATTTGTAATCCGGTCTATTGATAGATTTTCTCTGGATGAAGGGATTATGTTGTCAGGCCAATTAGTCTTGGAAGGAGAGAATAAAGACCATTTTCCTCCTGTCCGACTGCGTGCGATTATTGAATCAGACCGAACGACCTACAGCCGAGATATGGGTGTTCTGGTCGATGGTGAGAAGTATCAGCACATAATTATTACCAGAAAGAGCGACAACCTGAGATACCAACAAGTGGTGGCCAGAGGAATAGTGTTAGCACAACAAGACATGAGGCTGGCAGTAGATTCAGGAAAGAGAGTAGATTTAATCATCAATACTGAGTCGCCCTTATCCTTAAAGGTGCTCAATTTGGGAATGGCACAATCGGTCTATGAATTCGTTGAAGCATTAGATGAGCGAAGAGAATTTATCCGCGTAAGAAAAGATCAGATAATTGCAGAAATTGATAATGGAATGCCTAAATGGGAGAGTAAGCCAGGACAACCATGGATTTTAACGTCAGTATTTGGTATTCCCTTTCCTGTGAATAATTGGCAGAGTAACGAAATATTTGGAAGGAATTTTCCATTCAGGAATTGGAAAGAATTAGTAGCCTTTAGTAGATTAGTTTTCTTAGGGGCTTTGGTACTATTGTGTTTTCTTCATTTATTTAGCCATAGATGTTCGGTTCATTGGTATTTACAAGGACTGAAAAAGTATCTCTTTTTTAGCGGTAGGGCTAGACGAAATGAATTCTGGATGTTTCAAATCTATAA
>CAYVHK010000318.1:0-3302 GCA_964451145.1 uncultured bacterium
CTATTTGTGATACAGCCAGTATGGAATTTTTCACCCATACACTTACCTATAAAAACCCGACTTAAGAATCAGACCCTTTTTCACCCTGTTGCGCACTCATCTCCTGAAGAT
This sequence comes from uncultured bacterium, assembly GCA_964451145.1. GTDB lineage: Bacteria > Poribacteria > WGA-4E > WGA-4E > UBA9662 > TMED15. The sequence continues at coordinate 112 of CAYVHK010000318.1, forward strand.
ATTTGTATGCCATTCGAATACTTAAACCTAATGTAAAAATAGACATCAACAAACAAAGCAAAACCAGACTATTATCATTATTGTTGAATTCATATCCTTCTGGTTAGCGAATCTTTTCTCCAATAAAATCAGAGGAAAATCGACCAATAAAACCGGAACAGTGATACCAACGCCACGCCAAAACGCTTTTTTATCAATTGAGGAGGTTCTGGATATGGACATTTGTCGCTGCCTACAAAATATCGTATCAACAACCAAGTAGGTAAAAGTGCTAATCCCAGACTAAAAATAATCGTTATTTAAATATCCCTTTACTTTTCTAATTGGCCATATACTTTATTGAATGGGATTGGGTAACAATAATCAAAATTGAAGTAAGCGTAAAATTCATCATTGATATGAGTCAGTCAAATTCAGACCCAAAATCAATGTTTTTCTGGCCAAAGGATCACAGATTTCCCCCCCTCACTATTCCAGTTGATTAAGTCTTCAACTGGTATTGTCCGCATTCCCGTCATTGCGTTGCCAGTATAGAATATGTAAGCTATTTTCCCCTCGATTAGCATGCGAGGCCAACCTATCCATTTGCTGTCAAATTGTTCCGAACTAGTACTGAGGCCTGGAAGCGCTGGATTTCTCGGATAATACTCCCATGTGACTAAATCCTTTGAACGGGCTAGACCTACCGTGTCCCACCAGCCGTGATGGTTTCCCCCCTCTGGTTTCCAGGTATTACATCCTTCGTACCAAAGGTACCAAGTATCCTCATACTTGGTTAATGATCGCGGACGTACATGGATAGCATCCCAATTGTCTAACGTCTCGGGGCTAAAGATTGGGTTTCGACTGTCTTGACGCCAATTAATTAGATCATCACTATAGAGTAGATAACCCCGGTCCCCCGACAGCCCAGTGCTTGGTTTAGGGGTGTAACCAGCATAAAACAACATATATCGATATTCCGGGGAATCAACACGCAACAGATCAAATTCATGAGCGTGGCTCGAATGCTTGTAAACGGGGTTTCCTTTATGGTGTATAAAAGGACCTAGTGGACTATCAGCTATAGCAAGTCCAAATCCGAGCCAATCGGGATATTTCTGAGCAGAATACATCAACGCAATCTTTCCTTCCGGTGTGACGACGGCTCCATTGGGATAAATATTGTTGTGTGGAATATTAGATTCTCCGTTCTTGATGACTGGAACATGGAGGACCTGCCAGCTACAAAGATCTGAGCTAATAGCCACACCTATAGATCGACGGGATGATCCTTCTTCATTTCCTTCCATTCCCGCCATGAAATATAGATAATATTTGCCTTTGAAATTTAAAAGGGCGCCAGGAATTGCCTGTTTCTCGTAGAAACTACCACTAGGACCACGGGGAATCACCGGGTCTGTTAACTGCTGAAGCCAAGGAAGCGTCGTCAAAGTCATCGATCTCAACTTTGCATCTTTGGGAGCTCCAAAGCCAACCCAACTCACTCTGGGTTCGTATTTTTCAAGCCATTCGCCACTTGGGCCACGGATCCATCCGGATCTATCTCCAATCCAGAAACGAAAAAAGTTTCCTTTCTTTAGCAATTGTACCCTCCAAGGGAACTTCTGTTCAGGGTAATTATACCGGCGCCTAGTAACGGATTTTCCTTTGTGGTTCCTGCCCCATTCGATACCTGAAGATGAGAAATTTAAAAAACCGTACTCAGACTGCTCTTTATCAGCCGAAAAGAAGAAACAGAATCCGCTGGGAGCAGCATCGACCACACACTCTAATTCGTAATTTCCATTGATCTTTTCCTTCACGAAGATCGAAGACTTGTCTAGACTGGTACCAGAAATTTCTGCAAAAAATGATAACGTCAGGATCATTGAGATATAACCTTTTGGCATAAGATTTTACTGTTTGTAACAATATTAATTATTTTAATTCACCCTTCATTTCTTATCAATCAATCCATTTAATATAATGACTATCATTTTCTGTTTTGTGAACTGTATTGCAATTCAAACGCTACAAATTCTTTAGACCATCGCTAGTACAATATGTTTCTCATAAGTGTATCAGAAAAAACATACTCACATACTTTTGAGTTTCTTTCATTCAGGTTAAATGAAATGATGCCACCACTAATTTGGTAAACCAAAAACTATCACAAACGACTAACATAATGATTTTTCCGTTTAAATTGTTTTTCCGATCGATACTCGGTGAATGGTGATTATCATTCATATTTAGTATATAATTCTTTATATCATATTTCCCGATTTTCCCGATTCACTATCAAGTTAATTAGCGAGAAAATTTGATCGCAACTGATTCTATCTACTTTGGTGATATTCGTTCTTTTTTGGGATTATCTAATTGTATAAAATTTGGCGTCAAATGATGTCTCTGTGCCCTTTTATTAAGTCTAGTCATCGTTTCAATTTTTACCTTGTTAAGCAATAAAATCAAATTTCCAGTCAATCTTTCAGAGAATTGGCAATCTCCAAAAGAGTGTCAGATAGGCTGTCCTACCCTGAAAAATTGGCTCTTAAACACAGGATCGCTGACCGAGCGTTTGCAGGCTCATTGTCACACTTTTCGACTGGAAGTGATTCGCTACCAAAAGCATCTAGTTTCTCATGCAGATGCGGAAAAGATAGGTTGCGATTCAAATGAGGTTTTTATCAGGGAAGTGATGTTGTTTGGTGATGATGTGCCATGGGTTTTTGCTCAAACTATCATGCCAGAATCATTATTTGAAGATCGAGCAAAAAATTTAGCTAATTTGGGAAATAAACCAGTAGGTAGTATCATTTTCAATGATACAAATTTTTTTCGTCAGCCATTTGAATTAATTACCCTACCTATGGATAATTCGTTGTCATCCGATTTATGTATTGCGTCAACTCAACCTTTATGGGGTCGGCGCTCGGTATTTAGTTATCAAGAATACAAAATGATGATATCGGAAGTATTTTTACCTTTTGCCCCAGCATATTCTGGATTTAAAATTTAACTGTGAAACTTATCGTGAAAAGATTCATCGCTATCGATTTCTATCATGGTAATAATGAAACGATGGGCATGAAATTTCGGAAAAACCACTATTATCGTCCCCCACCTCGAAGTATAATACCATCCTAAATTTCCTTTTCAGCTCAGTTTCAATGGTAGTTCCTTCATCAGACCTTACATGTCTTTTG
>CAYVHK010000319.1:0-3257 GCA_964451145.1 uncultured bacterium
TTATGACGTGAAGTGGCAACTTTTTCATCTTTAATCAAACTAAGCACTACCCATCAACTACCAAATGAAGAGAATCTTCTCTATTAGCCGTACTGATATCATTCTGCAGATTGGTGCCAATAAATTTGATGAAGATCGATTATCTTTCAGTATTAGAGCTTTCAGATAGTTTATCTCTCATTGACTCTAGTCTCTTTACGCTGAACAGGTACATAGTCAGATATTAATTCCCTAGACGCAGCTATTAATTTTTTCAATAATCAGCGCTCAAATTTAGGCGCAGTTACCAACCAACTCTAGCTTGCTTATCTAATATCTATCCTGATATTCAAAACACTCTGACATCTTTATCTACTATCCCAGATTCAGTTTTGACGCAAGCTAGATCGATCATGCTGACTCAAGCGAACAATCTGTCGCAGAATACATTATTAAGATAACAATTGTGTGGGCCTATTTTCGCCTTCACATCACCTAAATAAACCATCCGGCAACTTTAGGTGTGAGTGTTTCCAAACGCATATATCCATGTTATTTAAAAATTAACATGGATATATGCTGTGTTTTTTTTCGTCAGCCTTCGACACAGTTAGCTGACAGATGTGTATCGATCAACTCAGCTCAAATCCAGTTTTATTATTCGTCCATGATTTCCAACCGGCTTTTGTCAGGAGTACAAACCCGATGACTTGTAATTTTGAAATTCTCTATTTTATTGCCAATCACACTTCTGCACTTCTCTTCAATTACATTATAGTTACTATCAACTCGATTGAAATTGAATGGCTCGCACAAACTAACGCATTTATTATTCATATATCGAATTCGTCCTGAAGGATTGTTGGATCTAGCGTGTAACATGAAAGGATGCAAAATAACAATATCTCCAGCAGAAGCTGTCAACTCTCTAAAATCGCTACAATCCTTGGCAAATCGATTCCAACCATAGGTATGATTAACGCCTTCCGGATGTTGGTAAAGAAATTTGGTGATGTGATCTACCGAATCCGGGATAAAGAATGTTCCACCACTTTTGGGTTTAATATCGCTCCAGATCACTAATACCAACAAGGCTTGTTCTGGACTATCCAGAAAGTGTTTGAAAAACCAACCATCTTTGTGATAGCCCGTTGATTCAGGTCTAGGCGGTTGCCATTCTTGATCAGTACCGACACTAAAATTGATATTAAAGCCATCACCCACATTCAGGCTTCTGGTTTCTATTTGTTCCTCGCCACCGAGAAACTGGCAAATGACTTTATAAGCCAGTGGTGAAAATTCTGACATATGCATCTGTTGATTACTGGGGTACATCTTAGCCCCACTTTCTGGCCAAGTTGAAGATTTATCAATCTCAATGCCATTGATTCGATTAAAATTTCTAATCCATTCCGCAGCTAACTTCCGGCAAAAAGCATTTTCAATGACAACAAAATTATCGCGTAAAAAATTGATTCGGTATTGATTCATATTTGCTTATCTATGTTTGGGTTGTATGGTTATCATATTCGGCTAGGATCACCATTTAGCAGTGCCTAGTTTTACCATCTTTCGTCTTATCTGAAAGACCACCTGCTATTTTTTCGCACCCCCTGTTGCCGCTCGTAATTCATCCGACCAGTCCTCCCACATGTCTTCGTAGGATGTCTTCGATTCTTTGGCTTCCCAATGCGCGTAATCGCAGAAAACTGCTTCTCTCAACTGTAATCTTTTAGACCGGTTCCAACCGGCAGTATGAGCCAACAGACGATGCCATAGGAGAATATCACCGGCTTCGCCACAGCCTTCGACACGATGATTGCTATTGAAATCAATCAACTGCTGCTTGTAGGCCACGTTTCGGGCCAAACCTTCCTTTCTAATCATCAAGTCATAAATGATCTTATGCGTTCCTGGCCAGACGGTAAATGCTCCGCCATTGAGCGGAATAGGCGCAATTAAACCAACAACACCGATGCCTGGTTTCAGAAGTGTTTTGAAGGGAATTTCATGAAGACTGTCAGGATTGACGTCGCAGTGACAAACCAAAGGCTTTTCCGCGGCTTCGCCCATTGGCAGTCGACAGTAGATACCGCGAACACGTTCTGGCACGTCGAATTTGCCTGATCCAAGAAGTTGTTCGGCCCAACTAATGATGATGGGATGAGCTCCTATCATCCGCACCAACCAATCCTCACTGGCTGGCTCACGGTATTTCCAAGTGTACCCAATCTTACAATTTGCCTCTGCTTCTGAGGTTTCTTCATCTGGGCGCCAGGGGCCGATCCAGGTAGTTGGATCATTTGGCTTCATTCGATCTGGTGCTCCAGCCCACTTGCGCTGGCGAGCACGAACCATTAGTTCTGGGTCTAGGACGCTTTTTTTGATCAGGTATCCTTCGCGTTTAAAAAATCTAATTTCTTCCGGCGATAATTGATTCATGGTAAAAAAGTATGAAAATGAGCCGACGACTAAAATAATACAAAAACGTGGGTGATAAGCAATAGCAGTTCAATCTATTGTGTTAGTAATGGCATTAATTTCAACAGCATAATTACGTGTCATCAGGACACAGTAGAAGAAATGACTACAGCTGCCACACAAATCTCATCTTAGCATAGATGAGCTGATCAAGCCAAGATTCAACTAATGGGAGAAATACCTGATCCTACCAAAAACGGAGACAGTACCTCTTTTTCTCAAATTAAAGTGTGAATCAAGATCGAACTGATATTACCAAATACCACGGGCTATCTGAGACCAGAATTGATAATATCGGTCACGTTACCGTTATGCCGCAGATTGTTGGATACGAATGTAACTTTCCATTAATATCAATTTGCTCAAAAGATCGAAATATTGATTTTACTCTTTTGGGGTTTTGAGTGATTGATTCGTAGTGCCATGTGTGATCATAACTGAATTTTTCCAGCACAACATTACGTTTGCCTAACCGATCTGTTTCAGATACAAGTTTCAGGTCCTTTAATCGGGCAACAAATTAAGATGAATACTCAGACGGAAAATTTGTGCTATTTGGTAAAAATATTTTTTGCTGTTTTAGGGTCTTGTTGAAATTCTGATAAAAGGGCACAAACAATATCTTTCGTATTACAAAGATTTACCTATCCTATACAACCTAACCTCATTTTTTCCCAGAGTTCCAAATCCCTGCGACCAATAAATAACGTGAGCTTGACCTTTAATGTCTTCTAAAGCAACGGGTCCCCATACTCGGCTGTCAAGACTATTATCTCGATTATCGCCCATAACGAAGA
>CAYVHK010000320.1:0-3214 GCA_964451145.1 uncultured bacterium
TCAATGGACAGATGTCCCTCCTAAAATTGATGGAAAACTTAATGATGAAAGTTGGAAAAAGTCCATCATTATCAAAAATTTAGTTCAGCATCAACCAAACCCGGGTGCATCCACCAACCTCAAGACTAACATATATCTTCTATATGATGAGGCTCATCTTTATATTGGTTTTGAGTGCTTCAAGGCTGACATGGATCAAATGATGGCCAATGAGACTCGTCGAGATTCTCGCTTTTTTCTTGATGATTACGTCGCGGTATATCTGGACACCTATCTTGATCTGAGGAACTGCTATGGTTTTGAACTCAATTCACTCGGCACTCAAACCGATAGGCGTGTGCAAAATGAGGGGGCTAATAGCGGTCGACGTGGTTCTGATCTCGCTTGGGATTGTAACTGGAATGGTCAGGCCAACCGAGAAAGAGATAAATGGACAGCTGAATTCTCGATTCCGTTCGCCGAACTTCGCTTTCCAAAAAAAGAGGATCAGCCTTGGGGAATTAATTTCTGGCGGCAGGATCGTTCTAGCAGAGAAGAATTATCATTGGTTGATCTTGGTGGTCGAGAATATGCGGTTTCTCAGTTTGGGCACCTAGTAGATTTAGATATTTCTCGATTACAAACTCGTCGACCACTTAAAGTCAAACCTTACCTGACAGTTCGGCCTCAGAAAATGGAAGGCCAAGATCTTCAAACCAAACCTGCTGCCGGCCTTGATTTTCGATATCCACTTTCAAATTTAGCTTTTGATTTGACGTTAAATCCAGACTTCGCGCAAATTGAAGCTGATCCGGATAGAGTTAATCTGACTGACATTCCACTCCGTTTTCCAGAAAAACGCCCTTTTTTTCAAGAAGGGAACGAGATATTTCAAACGCCTATTGAGCTTTTCTACAGTCGACGGGTGGAGAATTTGAAAGCAGGGGCAAAAATGGCAGGGAAAATTGGAAATTTCAATACTGCTTTGGTACTTGCTCAAGCAGGACCTAACGATATAGGTAAAGAGAAAAAAGACGACATACTTCCCCCTTTAAACGACTACCGTTATTCTGTTTTTCGTCTTCAGCGAGAGTTTGGTCAGACTACTACTATTGGCTTTTTGGGAACTACCAAGAATCAAGCTAACTCAGAGTTGAACGGCCACTACGACCGTAGTTCTGGTGTTGATGCTAGGTTCATTTTACCACAAAATATAGAGTTGAACTTGGCCTATGCCAGTGAATGGAAAACAACCGAGGAGTGGATCGAAAAAAACATTAACAGAGATCAAGCGTTTTTTGCAGAAATATCTCGGGAGGCTAGTTTTTTTTCGTGGCAAAGTTCTTTTAAGGCTCGTTATTTTGATATCGGCCAACATTTCGAGCCTGAAACTGGTTTTATCCCGCGTATTGACCGTCGTGGGATGAATTTATCAGGTAAAGTTGAAAAACGCCAAAAGGCAAGAATTAACTTTCTGAATCATGAAACTGAATACGAACGTCTCTACAACCATCGTGGTCGACTGACCAATCACCGATTTAGACTTCAGAATATTATTGGATTTGAAGATTTTTTTCTGTTTTTCAGCCCTGAGTGGTATTATTATTTAGATGACGAAGATCAGGCTTTTACGGATCGAACCCTTGGTCTATTTTTGGGCTGGATTCCAACGAAACCTAAATGGGTCTCGATTCGTGTTCGCAATTCGATTGGGATTCGAAACAACAAAGAAAGTTTCTTTTTAGGACCAGAAATTTATCTTCGGCCAACTTCTAAGTTGAATTTTGAATTTCGCCAACAACGTTTAGTCGAAGACAAAAAATTGGTCGATAATACTCGCCGATTCGTTACTAATTACCAATTTGCCCAACGAATGTATCTGCGTTCTAGTTTAGAGCAAACTCTTGAGGACGAAAGACGGTTTTTTGCTCTATTTGCCTACGAATATAAACCTGAAAGTAACTTTTTTCTTGTCTACAATTACAATCAAAAGAAAGAGGGCAAGGAACAGATTTTATTCGTTAAATTGGTCTATCTGATTAAGTTACTAGGTTAAAAGAACTGACGGTCAAATTAAGAATCTGACTATTTCCACACCACAGTACTAAACGTTGTGTTGATCACCGTTAGCCAAATAGACCGGGCCTCCTCTCAAAGAGTAAGCACCGAAAAATATTTTACTGATTTGATTAAAAAATAGGCTAAAAAACAAAAATTGAATTTTGGACTTAAGAGGTAGCTACGACTAGCAGGTAATAATATTGACTTCGTTATACCTATTCTCTCAATTTCTAATCCTTATTCACTACGTTCAAGTCGCATTGGTTTATTGTTGATATATCCTTTCGGGCTTGATCCTGAAATAGTAGAAGGTCTACTGTTTGATAATGGCACGATAGACCAAAAGATTTCGTTATTGGTGGCAAAATCACCGATTTTAAACATACAAAGTCAGTCAAGGCTAGATGAATTAGATAGATCTACAGATTTGGCAAGATTCTATTGAATGAGGACTTTTTAGCAAATTGATTTGAGAGTATTTGTTAATTACGTACTTAAGATTGTTTAATGGAGCAAAATAATGAACTGGAAATACTATCATCAACTGAGGCCAGATCAGCTAGAGATGATAGTCAAAGAAAAACCAATTGCTTTTTGGCCACTGGGACTGATCGAGCACCACGGTTGGCACTTACCCATTGGTTTTGATGGGTTGAAAGCGGAACAGATTTGTATACGTATTGCTAAAAAAACAGGGGGCGTTATTCTGCCCACCATGTGGTGGGGAGCCTTGGGTGGACATGGTGATTTTAAATGGACACACTATCAAGACCCAACTGCTACGACCAATATATTGATTGCCACTGTTGAGCAGTTGATCAGTTTTGAATTTCAGGTGATCGTTTTAATGGCGGGGCACTACCCTTGGCAGTCGATTTTGGATCAACAGTTGCAAAATTTGAAAACAGCTTATCCTCACATTCATTTCTGGGGTGGAACAGAGACTTCCATTTGTGGTACGGCAGTTAAAATCAATGGAGATCATGCAGGAAAAGAGGAGACATCGTACGGATTAGCTATGTTTCCAGAATTTGTTGATTTATCGGCTTTACGAGATGGCCGAGACGAAACAGTATGGCCAAAAGGGGTTGCACCAGATTTGGAAAAAAGACATCGTTGGGTAGAGTTTGATCCCAATAAACCAATGTTTGCTCAAATGGGAGAACCGGCTGAT
>CAYVHK010000321.1:0-290 GCA_964451145.1 uncultured bacterium
CCTGTGATTTTTCCTGTTTTTAATTATCTAGCAATCAGTTTTTGTTATCAAGCACCTTGTGTACATTTAAATGACCAAATTCTTGCTGACAATCAATTAATTTCTGATATATTGGCTTCCAATTACAAGCACAAGGTAAATTATAAAATAATATGGTAGTGGTCTTGTTTCAGGATTACTAATTATCAATTTATAGTGGAATACTTCTGTTTTTTTAATATTTTTATAGCCAAAACCCTCCCCCGAAGGAAACGAAAAAAGAAATATCAAATTATGATTCTAGGGGTAGA
>CAYVHK010000321.1:300-3194 GCA_964451145.1 uncultured bacterium
TTTCAGGATTACTAATTATCAATTTATAGTGGAATGATTCTGTTTTTAGCATTTTTATAGCCAAAACTCTCTTCTGAAGGAGACGAAAAAAATATCAAATTATAATTGCTAAGGGTAGGAATACTATGTTGCTGCTGGCCACCATAATATTTATGTATATCATTTCTACAATTGTATTGTTTGCCTATCTCAAAAATCACTTTTCTTTTCTACTTATATACTAATATTTTTATCCCAAATTACATCTGAACTATTTAGTATTGATTAACTGCTGAAATTGCGGATTTTGTCGAATATTATCAAAGTCACTATCGATTTTAGATTTCTCAATCGTACTTTCATCCAAAGCAATTGCTTTTTGCAACCATTCTATTGCCGGTGCCTGCTCTTTTTGGAGTGAGTACAAACAGGCCAGATTGTAGTATGCCTTTGCATAATTAGGGTGAATCTGAATTACTTGTTCAAATTTAGCAATGGCATCGCTCAGCTTGCTTTGCTGATAATAGATTTGTCCCAATCCAATATGTGCCATTGCTAAGTCAGGCTCGAGGTCAATTGCCTGTTGGTAGGCAGAAATGGCATCCTCCATTTCCCCCTGATTCATGTAGATGATTCCTAAACTAACATATGCTTTTACATAGTTAGAGTCTATGATAATTACTTGCTCAAATTTAGCAATAGCATCATCTAGTCTACCTTGAATTTGATAAATATATCCTAAATTGAAATGAGCATCCGTAAAATTAGGGGCGATCGAAATTAACTGTTGAAATTCGAAAATGGCATCCTTAAATTTACCCTGCCTGAAGTAATTTTTTCCCTTATTCATATGTTCATGTTTAGAATCGATCAACTGTTGGAATGGCAAACTCTGTCGAATATTATCAAAAACTGAATCGGTATCAGATCGCTCAATCAGGCTTCGATCTAATGCAATTGCTTTTTGTAACCATTCTACTGCTGATGTTTGTTCTTTTTTGATTGAATGAAGAGATGCAAGTCTGTAATATGCCATTGCGAATTTGGGATCAATCTGAATTGCCTGTTGGTAGAAAGTAATGGCATCCTCCATTTTTCCCTGATTCATGTAGGCGACTCCTAGACCAACGTATGCTTCCGAAAAATTTGGACTGAGAGTAATTGCCTTTTGCAAAAAAGGAATAGCATAATCAAATTTCCCTTGATTTAAATAGACCAAACCCAGATTGTTATGTGTTTTGGCCGCATCTTCCAGATTACTCATCTGACAATAGATCCATCCCAAATTCGAATGTGCTTGCACATGGTTAGGATTAACAGCAATTGCTCGTTGGAAGGCTTTAGTAGCATCTTTCAGTTTTCCAATCTGATGAAAAACCAATCCCAGATCGTAATGTGCATGTGTAAAGTTAGGATTAATCTCAATTGCTCACTGGAATTTAGCAATGGCATTATCCAGTTCTCCTTGCTGCCTATAAACCACTCCTAAATTGTAATGTGCAGGTGCGAAGTTGGAATCAAAAGCAATTGCCTGCTCGAAATTAGAAAATGCATCTTTTGTTTGACCTTGCTGATGGTGAATTACTCCTAAGCCAAAATGTGATTTCCCATGATTAGGTTCAATAGCAATTACCTGTTCAAATTTGGCAAATGAATCTTCTAATTTCCCTTGTTTTTGATAAATGACTGCCAAATTGTAATGTGCTTGTGCGAAATTAGGATCGATCTGGATTGATTTTTGCAATTTGGCAATAGCGTCTTCTAATTTCCCTTGTTTCTTATAGATGACTGCGAGGTTACCATATGCTTGTGCAATTTTTGGTTCAATATCAATTGCCTGTTCAAATTTGGTAATGGCCTCCTCCAGTTTTCCTTGCTTATTATAGATCACGCCCAGACTAAAATATGTCCGTGCAATATTAGGATTAAGCGTAATTGCCTGTTTATATTTATCAATCGCCTCTTCCAGTCTACCTTGCTTTTGATAGACTTTTCCCAGACCAAAATGTGCTTCTGCTTGGTTAGGATCGATGACAATGACCTGATCATATTCACTAATTGATCTCTTTAACATGATCTGACTAAAGTACTTATTTACCAAATTCAGATGTGTATCTAAATTATTTTTTCCATAGCAAGTAGAAGTAATATCAACTAAACTAAGAACGTTAATGATAGCCATCAATAAAAAATTTAGGCTGTTGTATTTAATCATTAATAACTCTTCCAAATAAAAGAAATATTCATATCAAATATTTACATACTAATTCTCTGTTTAACAAAAACATAGTTCCATTACACTGCAAGATTACCAGTTTCTCCACTGGGTAAATTTATTTTTGTTCAAATGGATCCAGTTTTAGCTGGATTAATTATTTCCTTATTTGTTTAAAACCCAATGAACTAGATTAGATTCTACAGAATCATAATCTAGTTCCTCTAACACTTGATTAACTTTTGGGTTCAATTCCTTTTATTTTTGACGGCAACTCTATTTTAACCGATTTTTTGATATTTCCGTTTCTGATTGTGGAAGGGCTATCCAGTTTATTCGTTTCAATCAATGGGTTCGTATTCAGATGCTGTTTTTTAAGGTGTCATTTCAATTTCTATCATTCGGTTCTTAAAGTATTAAGGGGAGAGTGCAATTTGATCCTAAGTTGGTGCAAAAATGAAAAAGTCTTATATTAGACTAAAGAATAGCCGTTAATTCCATCTAGAGTTTTGATACGGAACAAAGAATCTTATAAATTGGATGTAATCATAATAATTTCTAGTTAATCCAGCTAAAATTCCACGCTAGTGTGGATTGAAACGGAATATACAAATCTTCCCTTATCTCTTCTAGTCAAAATGGGATCACCTTTTAATTTTCACGTCATTATACTGACAAAAGTGATCAGGAGGTTAAGATT
>CAYVHK010000322.1:0-3178 GCA_964451145.1 uncultured bacterium
GCGGCTAGAGACATCCTAAATAAAGCGCTAAAGTGGGTGCCGCTAGGTTTTAATAAAAATGGTCCTCTGAGCCAATGCTATCAAAACGAGAGCTGTGTCTTTCAAGATCACAATCTTGGCATTGCAGCTCCCAACTGTGAGAGCAGGTCAAATTGAATTCAAATTCACCACGATTTGACGGGCTCATCTGTTCAATTTTATCATTTGGTGTTTTTATGAGCTACATTGATAAAACTTCCGCCCGCGCAATCGCAAAATGTCGGCGCAGTTCAATACCTAACAGGGACCGGAAAAGAGCTGCTAAACAAGCAGCTAAATCGTTTCTTCAAAACATTACACTACAACAGCACTTCATCATTTCCGCCTATTGGCCATTGCCATCCGAGTTAGACTGCCGACCATTAATACATACTCTATTTAATGATGGTTATCGTATAGCCCTCCCGGCAGTTACTTTGCAAAAACAGTCAATTTGTTTTCGTCGCTGGCAACCAGGCGATAGCTTAGCGAAGAGCGATTTAGGCGTTTTAGAGCCGCTTCCGAACGCAGAGGAAATTACACCAAACGTAGTGATTACCCCTTTCCTGGCGATCAATTCCCAAGGGTTTCGCCTAGGCTACGGCGGCGGCTACTATGACCGTGCATTGCGAATTCTGCGTGAAACGGCGCCAGACTTACTGGCCATCGGGCTTGGATATTCGGCGCAAGAAGTTGCGACGCTACCATATGACGAAAATGATGAACCTTTGGATTGGTTAGTTACCGAACAAGGCACCCGGCGATTTCAGAGATAGGGGATTTTCGTGAATTTACTTTATTTGGGCGATCTGGTCGGGCGATCTGGTCGGACGGCTGCCATAGAAAATTTAAAGAATATTCGATCAAAGCTGAAATTAGATTTCATTATTGTAAATGGTGAAAACGCCGCCAATGGTTTTGGCATCACGCCGAAAATTTGCGATCAATTGTATGCTGCCGGCGCAGATGTGGTCACGCTTGGCAACCACGCTTGGGATGCACGAGAAATTATTCCCCATATTGATAAAGAACGACGTCTAATACGGCCACTAAACCTCCCTGACAGTTCACCTGGACGCGGGGCCAATATCTATGATGTTTCCGGCGGGCGAAGAATTTTAATTATCCAGGTCCTTGGTCGCATCTTCATGGATCCTCTCGACGATCCATTTGCTGCTGTCATGACCGCCCTAAGGGGTCACATACTAGGCACCAGTGTCAATGCTGTTTTCATTGATATACACGCAGAAGCCACATCTGAAAAAATGGCAATCGGCCATTATCTCGATGGAAAAGTTAGTTGCGTTTTTGGCACTCATACCCACGTACCCACAGCAGATCATCAGATCCTACCTGCCGGCACCGCCTATATGAGCGATGTGGGAATGTGTGGCGATTACGATTCAGTGATCGGCATGGATAAAGCTGAACCCGTTTATCGGTTTACCCGGAAAATGTCAGGTGGACACTTTAGTCCTGCAAGCGGGGCCGCTACTGTATGCGGAGTTTACTTAGAAACGGACGATGCCACAGGCCTTGCTACGTATTTATCGCCTCTACGAATTGGGGGACGGTTATCACCAATTTGGCCTAGGTCAAACTAGAGACAATTTTCCAAATCAAATAGGTGCTGACTCAATTACTGGAAAACACCAGCCCACCAAACGAAAATTCGGAACTTCCAAAGACTGTATTTGCCCGAACCAATGTCAAGTGGAGGCAGAAACAACCTAACTCTCTGTTTCAGGGCAAAAAATTGGGAATCAACATGTAGTGATAATATTTATTTAAATTTTTGCAGGAAAATTCATTATCTTGTGATCCAAAACAATTTATTAAAAAATATATCCCTAAAGTGCGGACAATTACTTTTTGAATTTTTTCGAGCATAATTTGCAACCTCCGCCCCATTCTTGCCATATTAACAATTTATGGCTTTGTGCTGCGCCCGTCCGGATAATCTGTTAGATTTCAGATGAATCTTGAGGCTGATTCGCAATATTGATAATACGGGAAAGGGTTATTTTTGAGAAATGGCAGGCCATTCCCAATTCAAGAACATCATGTACCGAAAGGGCGCGCAAGACGCTAAGCGATCCAAAATTTTCACAAAACTAATCCGCGAAATCACAGTAGCTGCGCGCGCTGGTACGCCCGACCCAGATATGAATCCTCGTCTGCGCTCTGCCATCCAAGCCGCCCGTGCAGCAAACATGCCAAAGGACAACATTAGCAGGGCCGTGAAACGCGCCACTGAAACCGTTGACGGCAACAATTTTGAGGAAATTAGATACGAAGGGTATGGCCCTGACGGCGTCTGTCTAATTGTGGAGGCGTTGACTGACAACCGAAACCGCACTGCTTCGGAATTGCGTGCAGCTTTCAGCAAATTTGGGGGAAACCTAGCAGAAACTGGCAGTGTCTCGTATCAATTCCACCGAATTGGAACCATTGAATATCCAGTCGACGTAGCAGAAGCAGAGATAATTTTTGAAGCGGCAGTCGAAATCGGAGCGAACGATGTGGAGAGCCATGAAGGCGGCCATAACATCACTTGCGATGCCTCCAAACTTCACGATATGGCGAAGGGTTTAGAGACACGTTTTGGTCCGCCCCTTTCGGCTAGACTAACCTGGCAACCTCAAAATCTCATCCCTTTGGACGAGACCGGCACCTATAAATTATTTAAATTATTGGAGGCCCTGGATGACAATGATGATGTACAACAAGTTTCAAGTAACCTTGAAGTTTCTGAAGTAGTTATGCAGAAATTAAACAGATAGGACATTCAATTTGCGGATGATTGGTATCGACCCGGGACTACAGCGCACCGGCTGGGGCGTGCTGACGATCAATGGAAACCAATTGGGCCACGTAGCCCATGGCACGATTGTTTCGGACGTAGGCTTGCGGTTGTCGGAACGACTTTGTCAGCTATATCTTGGGCTGGAGGAGGTTCTGAAGAGGTGGGAGCCTAGTGAGTCTGCAGTGGAGGAAACCTTCGTCAGCAAAAATCCCAAATCTACATTAAAATTAGGACAAGCGCGGGGCGCATTATTATTGGCCCCAGCCATAGCGGGTATTCCGGTATTTGAATACACACCCAACTTGATAAAAAAATCGCTTGTTGGGACAGGGCATGCTCAAAAAGAACAAGTCG
>CAYVHK010000323.1:0-290 GCA_964451145.1 uncultured bacterium
ACGCCGCCGAATACTACACTCCCTCTCACCAAGATGACTACACTCTCCGTACGCATCCCCCACTACCCGAATCTCGACATGCCTAGCTCTCCGAACGAGTTGCTCCACATAGACATCGCCGTTACCACACGATGCGGCCGCCTCAGATCTACACCTGTTGTAAGCTTCTTCCAACATGTCGGCGGAATGAACCGCGCGCATACCCCGGACCCCACCCCCCACGGCCGCTATAAAAAAAAAAACGATACCCTACCAACTAGACGCCAAAAATTAACGGGCCAGGTAAAGGG
>CAYVHK010000323.1:444-697 GCA_964451145.1 uncultured bacterium
GCTGTTCCGGTGTCGGCCCGACGAAAATTAGACTGCTATCTAAACAGCGGCGCGCAAATTCTGGATTTTCACTCAGAAATCCGTATCCGGGATGCACTGCATCGCAGCCTTTTGCCTCAGCGACATCAAGAATTTGTTGCATATCCAAATATGCGGCCGGGCCAGACCCCTCGAGTGGGGCGGCAAGATCTGCCTTTCGAATGTGTAGCGATTCCGAATCGTCCTCACAAAAAATCGCAACGGTTTCTATACC
>CAYVHK010000323.1:707-3102 GCA_964451145.1 uncultured bacterium
TTTAGTTTTCTTTACGGCCTCAGTCAGTTCGGGTACGGCTTTAAAGAGATCGGCTACTAGTCCGTAGTCCGCTACGTTAAAAATAGGCGCGTCAGGATCCTTATTAACCGCCACTATTACTTTGGAATCCTTCATCCCCGCCAAATGCTGAATCGCGCCGGAAATACCGACAGCTATGTATAAATCGGGAGCCACTACCTTACCGGTCTGCCCAACCTGCAGATCATTTGGAACAAACCCTGCGTCGACCGCCGCACGACTTGCCCCCATAGCGGCGTTGAGCTCATCAACTGAAGGTTCAATATATGTCGTAAAATTGTCGCCCGATTTGAGTCCACGACCTCCAGACACTACGATGCCCGCCTCTGTAAGGTTGGGCCGATCCGATTTTGTCTCGTTAAACTCAACGAACCTCATGGTAGTAGCGCTTTCATCGAAACTTACGGAAACCTGTTCGATCGGCGCAGTTTCCCCAGTTTGAGCTGCATCGAAAGCGGTATTGCGAACTGAGACGACTTTTATATCGTCAATCAATTCAATAGTTGCCACCGTATTACCAGCGTACATTGGCCGCTCCATCGTCCCATCGTCACAAAATCTCACGACGTCACTTGCCATTCCCACACCAAGTAGACCTGCGGTTCTGGGTAGGAGATCCTTTCCAACGGCCGTTGAGGCAGCTAATAACAATGACACGTCGTGCGCCCCTACTAATTGTGCCAGCGCTGCCGCATAGGAATCGGCCAAATAAGTGGCGAGTCGCCCATCCTGAACGGCAAGTACTTTGCTTGCACCATAGTTAGACAATTCCATCGCGGTTGCAGAAGTGTCTCCTCCTAGTACACAAACCAGCAAGTTCCCCCCGAGTGCGTCCACCGCATCTTTCCCTGCCTGAATAGCTATTAAGGAACTTTTTGGCACGGTGTCTTTGTTCGTTTCGGCAAAAACAAGAATATTACCCATGTCTATTTTCTCCGGAATCGGCGTAGTATTTGTCTGGCGCTCATAATGTATGCCATTTCAGATTGCTCACAGCTATATGACTTTTGCTTCATCGTGGAGCAGTCCAATGAGTTCTTCTACAGTTTCAACTTTTTGCCCTGCCTGCTTCTCGGCAGGAGGTTCGAGCGCTCGAATTACCAGACGGGGTTTAATATCGGCTCCAAGATCAACCGCCGCTATTTCCTTTATTTCCTTTTTGCGTGCCTTCATGATGCCAGGCAAAGAAGCATACCGGGGTTCATTTAACCGCAGATCAGAAGTCACAATACCTGGAAGAGCAAACCCTACTGTCTCCAAGCCACCGTCAACCTCACGGGTAACATTAACGGATTGATGGTCGTCTGATAGTACCAACTCCGACGCGAACGTCGCCTGAGGCCAACCCAAAATTGCCGCCAGCATCTGGCCGGCTTGGTTTGCGTCATCGTCAATTGCTTGCTTCCCCATAAGTACGACCTGAGGATTCTCCATCTCAACGATTTTCGCGAGTAATCGAGCCACTCCCAAAGAATCGAGCATCTGTTCACAACTCACCAGAATCGCCCTATCTGCCCCCATAGCTAGGCCGGTCCTCAACTGCTCGGTCACTACGGTATCACCGATACTGACCAGCACCACCTCTCCGCTTCCGAGCTTCTCTCTAATGCGCAGCGCTTCTTCTATGGCTATTTCATCGAACGGATTGATAACATACTTCACGTTGTCTGTTTCTATCCCAGACCCGTCCGATTTTACTCGGATAGTTGTTTCAGGATCGGGGACCCGCTTAACCGTAACGATTAGTTTCACAAAAATTTTCCTCCTGTTAAAAACTCTGACCTACTAGTCCTCTACACGCCTTCACCTATATAACAGACGCTTCATTCACACTCTAATTCACCGGGTGAAAGACAACCTGTCAACTCCAGTAGCATAACCGTTATACCTGTACCCAATCGTAAATAATTGAGCCTGGATCATGAGTTGTGGAGCCCAAGACGGCCGGAGAGATTTTTACCTGCGTTAACGACCAAGGGCACCAGTTCCCCTCGAAGCCGCTCGGCGCCTGTCCGGTACGTGGGGCCGCTGACGGCTAAACTTCCCACTACCGTACGAGTATGGTCCCTAATAGGCGCCGCTACCGCAGAAACATCATTCAGATACTCTCCATCCTCCAGCGCAAAACCTCTTTCTATCACTTCACTTAATTCCGCTTTTAGTGTGCCCGGGTCAGTGATTGTACGCGGAGTATGCACGGGAAGAGAATCAACCACAGAACGTGGAAAATCCTCCCCAATCTCAAAGGCAAGTTGAATTTTGCCAGCGGCTGTCGAATGCAACGGGAGCATCTCTCCCAATTGCGAAACGATTCGAACTGGTTGCTCTGGTGCCATTACATTGACGGGCACCACTC
>CAYVHK010000324.1:0-3060 GCA_964451145.1 uncultured bacterium
TGGTAAAACTACGAATGAACCAGCGATATAGGCTTAAAGCTACCAAATTAGATTTCCCTAGTCCTCTAGTACCAAAAGATTCAATCAAAATTTTGTCAATCTGAATATGTTCCATGGCATGGGCTGCGAACCCTAACTCAACCCTCATCCTTGTGAGCACAATTGCCACTAAGAAATAAACACCAAAAAGTCAATATTAGCCACATA
Source organism: uncultured bacterium (assembly GCA_964451145.1). Lineage (GTDB taxonomy): Bacteria > Poribacteria > WGA-4E > WGA-4E > UBA9662 > TMED15. Next base: position 208 of record CAYVHK010000324.1, read on the forward strand.
GACATACCAACTTGAATGGAAAATAGGCTGAGTAATATAAAACCAATAATCAGGCCCGAGACAGCTACTCGATACAGCTTTGATTCATCTGATAATTCCTGACCTCGAACTTCGTCAATAACTAATCTAAAGTGACGCCAACCCAATAAAATTAAGGATAGAAAAATGCCTAACGCTGCCCCAAAACATTGACGATTAACATAAGGGAAGCCATTGATCTTAGATAATCCAAGTGCACTAGAAGTAATGAGCTGAATTTTATAGAACAAAAAAAAGAACCAACTGGAGAATAACAAATCGATCGGCATCAAAAACCCGAGCCCGATCACAAAAGGGTAAGATGAGATACTGATACGACCAATAGCATTCCATGGTTTTTCAGTAAAGATATGACCGAATCCTTGCCAGCCACCAAACCGTTTAACCGGAATCTTAGGCAAACTTGGTAGAAGAAAGTTCAATCCGTTAATCAGACAAATAGTTGTCGAAATCGTTATACCACTCCAGAAAACGGGATGTGAGACTAAAATTTGGGTTTGTCCAAGTAATTGGAATGGTAGTTGAGAAATCGGATAGGCGAGTCGCTCATGTTCCATCCATTGCCTACGTAGGACAATATTAAAACAAAGCATCATTCCCATTAATAACACCATAAATCCCGACCAAAAAAGAGCTGGGCGCAACCAAACAAAAAAATGAGAGATAGTGTAAAACGTCGATTCTCCCAGATAATATCCCGACAAAACTGACTTATCTTGTACTGTTAACCAAGTAGGTAGAAAATCCCAAAATAAAATACGCCACTCATTTTCTGGGCTGTCGAACCAAAAGGCATGCCCGATCATGGTTACCAAAATTGTCATCAGTGTTATTGATGGTAATGCACAGGCCACACTCAACAAAATATAGATAGTCAATAGCTCTTGGGCTGAAAAGCAAAATCGACTGAAAAATTTCTTGCAGAGAAAGTTCAATCCCACCAATATAAACAAAGTAAAAACGACATTGTAAAAAGGAACAGCGTAGGTATTAAGGGCGTAGCCAACCAGCCCAATTTCTCCCGCAATAATCCAATAAAAGCTGAAAGGTATTAGGCAAATGACTGTCAAAATTGACTTCCAGGGCACGCCTGATTTTGAATTGACACTTAATGTTTTCACTCGGCCAATATAGCTGATAATTGAAAAAAACTCAAAAATCTTATATTAACAAGGAAACATTGCCTTGTTAATCTGTCTGTTGACCTAGCTGACTCAATAGACTATCTATATATTTTGTTTTTTGCTGTATTAAGTGATATAAAGTCCAAACAATAAGTAACAAGCCTAAAAAATTTTGATGACCAAAATAAGATAGCATGGACATAGGAATATTCAAGGTCTATGGGAATCTGAATTTGCAAAAGACAATATGACACCTAAACTAAGAACTACTCATCTGAAAAAAATTCAAAACCACATCCCAGAATTAGATTTAATAACTTTGATTAAGATAAATTGATAGCAATCAAGTTTAGAAGTGAAGATAAATTAGAACGTATAAACTAAAGGAGTTATTAGTGTATGAATATGAGAAATAAAAATAATCATGGCTGGTTAAATCCTAAGATTCCGTATTCAATCGCACATAGAGGCGCAAGTGCGTATGCATTTGAAAATTCTGTAAGTTCCTTTCTTTTAGCAAAGGAACTAGGCGCAGACTTTTGGGAAGTTGATTTACAATTCACATCTGACGAACATGTTGTTGTTCATCATAATGATCATCTTGACAATGGAGAATTAATTTGTCATTTAAAATATGATGATATTAAGAAAAAAAATGGTACGGAGAAAATACCTTTATTCTCAAAAATAATACAAATAGCAAAAAAAGAAAATATTGGTATTTATGCAGATATAAAATCGGAAGCTGCTGCAGATCAAATTATCTTTTCGCTAAAAAAACATGGCATTAAAAGAGCTATTCTCGGATCTTTTAATTCTGATCTAATTACAAAGATTAATATGGTTGATCATAATTATCCAACAGCAATACTTGTTCCAACCGAAGTTGATCCTTTTGTTTATGCCAAAGACGCTGAAATAATGCATTTATGTTGGGAGAAATTAGAAAAGCCAGAGGAACTTTTAGACAATATTTTTTTTGATCGGTGTAAAAAAGAAAATAAAAAAGTTGTTTTGTGGCATGAGGAGAACCCAGCACGCATGTCTATTTTGCGAAAAAAACCTATTCTTGGAATTTGTTCTAATAGACCTGAGTTAGTTAAACCGTTTTTCAAAACTGACAAAGATTGGCCCGTCAATGTTGTATGTCATCGAGGTATTAATAACTTTGCACCTGAAAATACTATACCCTCCACACACTTGACATTTGCTGCTGGTTTTTCACATGTTGAGATAGATGTTCGTGAAACACAAGACAAAGAATTAGTTATTATTCACGATAATACTTTAAACCGCACAACAAATAAATCAGGCAAAATATCTGAAATAAAGTCTTCAGAATTAAAAGATATTGATGCTGGTGAATGGTTTAGTGAACCTTTTAAAGGTTTACAAATTCCAAAACTTGACGAAATTTTACAAATTACTAATTTTTATAATGGAAAGATCTATATTGAAATCAAAAATGCTGATCCAGAAAGAATTTGGCAGAAAGTCCTTGAATATAATCTAGAAAAAAAGTGTTTCTTTTGGTCAGGTAATAAAATAATTCTAAAAAAATTAATGGCCAAATTTCCCGAAGCAAAAATTATGCTCAGAAGACAGGATTTCAAAACCCTTGAAGATATCTTGGATAATTTTTCTCCATCAATAATTGAATACACAATGCAAGAAAATTTAAGTGAATTTG
>CAYVHK010000325.1:0-3059 GCA_964451145.1 uncultured bacterium
CCAGAAAAGCCAAGCCCATATTTGTTCAATCAACTACGCTTGAAACAAATATGGCAATTTCTACCCAATGGTTGTCGAACGTCAACAGTAGATGTAGTAAAAGATCGAATATCGATTGGCACGAACAAAGGACACGTAGCGGTCTGGGATTTGTCAACTCAATCAGTGATCTGGAAACGGCGTTTTTCTGAATCCATTATCAAGCAAGTTAGTTTGAATCCAAGCGGAAAAAAACTCTATATAAGTCAACAATCAGCAGATGCTTGGTTGTCTTGCTATTCGCTGGTTAGTAATACATTACTTTGGCGCTACCGATTGGCCGATGATATAGAAACCTCAATACCTTCCCCTCCTTCATCTCAATGGTCTTGGTTGCAATTGCCGACAGCTGCTAAGTTTCAATGGGTTGATGGCGATTTGTTCGTTGCAGCTACACATGTGTGGCCGAATAATCACCAGACAAAAGTCAAGTCGCAGCTGTACCGATTTGATGCTAATACGGGTCAAATTAAATGGAAATTTCCCTTCGACAAACCTTTACCAATTTTAGTGCGTTGGTTTGATATCGCATCAGGTAAGTTAGCCTTTGTTTGTGACAAACAGTCTACTGTAAATCAGTACGACTCAGTGGATATTCCAAGTGGTTCTGTCGTCATTTTGAATTCTACTGATGGGAGGATATTGTTCCAACAAACCCTTCAACGACTCGACCCCTACTACAAAGCGGTCACATTTTGGCGAGGTGTGTCAATCTCGCCTAATGGTAAAGCTGTCAATGTTACTACAGATGATGGTCGAGCCTTTATGTTTAGGGAAATGGATGCTGGTTGGCAGCAGACTTGGCAGACTGAATTGACTACACCGATTGAGGTTAACCAAATGCCTATTACGGCTACGGCTGGCACAGTTTTGGCCACTGATCAAATGAGTTTCTTTGTCACTGGTGATACCTACATTCCTTACCATTTGCAGACAGGCATTAGCCGCCCCCCCATGGCACATCCTAACGGTATGACGTTGTTTGCTTATGGGTGGAATGGAGAATTGGATTGGCAGTGGCAACTAGACAATATGCCACAAGGGATCGACATAGCAAACGGATATTTGATAGTTGCCACTTCAGATTATGGGGAATCAACAACACCTGGAACGAAACCTAAAGCGCTGACTGTCTTTGATCTGAAAAAAACAGGCACTATACTGGACAAATACTGCTTCACTTATCGGTTAGCCGGCCAAATTCCTTATGGGCAAATAGCCTTTTCGGAACGATGGATTGTCTGCATCGAGACTAAATCGAGAGGCTCAAGTAAAACGATCGGTCAAAACCAAATCTACGTCATTCGGTAGCTGTTACTCTGATAGTTCAGTCTCAAGTAAGTCTTCTTCTTCCACTAGCAGGTCAGCCAAAAAAACTTCATCGGCATCGTTCGAAATCACTGATAAATCAGGAGGGGCGATGGGTTGGTTATTGATTGTTGATTGACTACTTTCCTGACCAGTTCTGTTGGTCAACTCGGCACCCTCTTTTAGTGCTTTCTGGAAGAATTTTTCTAGTACAGTACTAAGTTCTGACCTCAGGGAATGGACTTCACCGGTGGCGTTAAGTTGAACATCGCTCAAGGCTAGTTCTGTCTGGTTTTGGGCCGAGCTAAGAACGTGCACCTCTTCTTGAATCTGCCGGAGTTCATCGACTAGTTGGGTTAGGAGGGCTTCCATCGGTTCACTTAGATCCACTTGCTGAGAAACTTGAACATCGTTGCTACTTTGTTTCTTCGCCACTTGCATGGCTAGGTCAGAAACCGCTTCAGCCAATTTCACTTGTGTCTGATTGATCTGTTTAACTTCATACCTAAGGGATGAAACCTCGTTGATCAATGCTTCCGAAGAAACTCTGTCACTTTTTTTTGTCGATTTTTCCGAAATAGCTTGAACTTTCTCTTGCGTCTCAGTAATGTCAAATATCTTAGACTTAGCTTTTCGAACACGTTTCATGGGCTTAACCTATTAGAGACCGATATTATACCAATCGATTATGACTGCTTGTGAAATTCGTGGTATAAATTGTCTGTTGGATCAAAATCTTAGTACCACCCGATTATCGAAGTTCACGAGACCAATTTCGTTCATTAACTGCGTCTTCTAATAGACGGATGTTTTGTTTAGCAGTTTCGCCTTTGAAAGTCAGAGTTTCTTTCAGTGTACGGATCGTCAACCGAAATGAGCTAAGATCTTCTTCGTTAGCTGGGTAGGTGGTATCAAAAGTTGATACGTTATCCAAATTAACGTGGATGGTAGTCTGATTTGCTCCACGATTATCGTCATTAATAAGGGCGATGAAATGGCTCAATCTATCGCACTCCTTCTGTTAACTATCAACATTCATTCTAACAGTATTTATGCCGCTAGGGCAACGATTTTCTAGCTCAGTACGTCTGAGTTGACTTAACTTGACTATCTAACGCTAAAATAAACTAATTCGTGAACCGTGGTCTGCTGATTTGTTTATACTAATTTGAATTTTTGTTGGAATGGTAAATAGACCAAATTGGATTAAAAAACACCAACCTTCATTTTAAGCATAAACTAACAGATTCTGTCTTGAACAGAAAATAACATTATATTTTGAGAATGAATGAACAATAAAAAAACAAATCAGGAGGTTGGAACGACTCTCGGAAACTTGGATCATTCTGTTTTTGACGGCTAAGTTCAATCTAGTGATTGCAGCGGAGATTAACATGCTCGATGTGGGTTTGCGTACTAATATAGAATAGGATTTTGGGAAAAAATTAGGAGATTCAATCACCGAACATAGTCTAAATCAACTAGTTGAAATGCTGGATGTATCGGCCTTCAAAATCATTGATCTAAACGATTTACAATACTACACTAACTTAACTCATTTCTTTTGGTTAAACGATTAACGGTAGAATTCTAATTGTGTAATTGGTTTGCAATTTCAAATAAATATCTGGTCGTCTGACGAGGTAGAAAGATTCGTTGTATTAAGGTTTTGAAAATGTGGAGGGGTGCGAGTGAAGTCAATTTTTAAAATT
>CAYVHK010000326.1:0-2700 GCA_964451145.1 uncultured bacterium
TCAAGAGAGAATTACTTAGAGCTACCAATATTCTATGAACAATAGACTTTAATCAATTATTTAAAAAATCGAATAGTTTGATTATTGTGTTCTAATACTTTGACCTATATAAGGATTAGGTTTGTCTTTTGTAGAAAAGGGTTAATATCTGGCCAACTGAATAATCAAACAAATATCAGTCATATTGCAACTTAAGTCGCAATATATTTTCTAGCAAAACTTCGGACGCTAAAGGTTTGGTGTCCTGCCCACGAAGCATCTCTTTAAAGTAATATTGACATTTTTTGTGCGATAGATCCTGATGATTCTGAAGTGATCTTCACACCGAATATAAGAGAACAGGATCGCTGTGAAAGTAAGTCATCAATAGTTCTTGTCATTGCGTGATGAAAAAAACAATTCCCCTTTAGTTATTTCAAATTCTGGATGTGTTAATTCAGGATATTTTTCTATTATTTCTGACACTGCGGATGCTTCCGGTCCATGGCAGAATAATCTTCATTGAGGCGAAATGCTGGTATCATATCCTATGATTAGGAATTAATATTGTCAAACAAGGGACAGAACACCCCTTTAAAATATTAGATAATAAGGAAACCACTGTGGCCCCTAAATCTAAGTTGGCAAATATTTGGGGGGAAATTAAGAAACAGTAGAGGAATTCTAACGCTTCACTAAAGAATTACAAAATCGGTCAAATCTCGGTTTGGCCGATTTTTACTGTTCCAACCATAAACCTGAAGAATTGATATAAATAGAAAAAATATAGAAACAAGATGTATAAAATTTAAAGGGACCAACTAGGTGCTGATACCCTTGTTAGGACAAGAGAAGGTTGAGGGAATTATGTGGAAAGTATTCAGGCTTGAGAAATCAATTCATCACTTGGTGCAGTTCCATCAGTTCATCTGGTCTAAATGGTTTACTTACGTTGCCAGTTTATTCTGTAACGATAAAAAAAGACGATAGCTAATTGTTCTATCCTTATAAGATGGTGCCACTCGGCTAGATGATCAAAGTCTCTGTCATAAAATAGGGGCAGAGGAAATGTGTTAACACGTTAAACATTGCACAAGAAGTTGAAGAAGAACAATCAGGGCGAGCCAAAGAGATCGTCTTTTTTGTGTTTGTAGTTAAAGTATGAGTAAAACTAGACGATAGTGTTAGTATCTTCAAAACTTCCTTCTGTAAGGTGAGTCAACTCCTCTGACTCACCTTCTTTCTTTTTTGCCCTCATTTTCTAAATTTCCAGCTGTAAGTTTGGAGTCTCAATATATTAAGCTGGAGATTCTATCTAGTAGGTTGCATATTTTCACCCAAAATTAGTATCATGACACCAAAAAGATAAAACTTAAAGAAGTCGTTGTAGGAGAAGAGATTTGCAATCTCAAGAAATACCACCGATTTTATTTTTAAACACAACTCAACTCAATATTCTATGTGTTTTCCTTATAATCACATCTCCATTCCTTTTTTCATCCTGTCGCTTTGAAAAACTGATATCAACAGTATTTTCTGCTCAGGAATGGAGCGAAAATTATGCTCTGATAGAGGGGGTTACTTGCTCAGATCAAGAAATGATTGATGGTAATATAAAAACATTTGGCAGTTCTGGACACCAAATTATGATTAATTTACCCGAGCGAAAGACTATTCATCGACTTGTCTTTAGGCAGACTAATATTCAGGGATTGACACTTTATATTGATAGAAATAATGACGATGAAAATGACTGGATGAAATGGGAGCAAATTGATGCCAATCGAGAATCCACCTTCGAAATTCGTAAAGTATTCAACGCTCAAAGAATGCGAATTTTAATAGGTGCCACTTCAGATGACCAAAGAATTGCTGAGGAGTTCACTCACTCTAGAATCGGCATACAAAGAAAGACGGTTGAGAGAGGTGTTCCATTTGTCCATGAAATCGAGTTATATGGTTTTGAGGTTAAAGAATCGTTCCAAATAGAAAATGACGGTCTGTTTTAAATATCTAGGCATATGTAAAATCTGACAGCAATATTTAGAATGTATTAAAGGAAAACTACAAATCGTATCTCTATCTAATCGTGGTTTGAGCATAATTAGCATCACTATTTCGTCCATTAAATTTTAATAACACATTCATTCGATGGAATTGCATTCTCTCTCTCAAATGCAGGATAATATAAACACTGTTGCTTTCATCAAGGTCATGTCTTATCCAAAATGAAACAGACTTATTAGAACGACCCATTATTAGAATTTTCAGTAGCCCTAGTTTATGCGGGTATGAACAAAAAGGATATTGGTTTTAACTGGTTGAATAAATCACAAGAAAAGTACGGTTTTGTGTACCTGAACAAAACTATTGGGTAAGATATTAGGATAAAAGAGCTCAGGAAAGACCCAAGATTTGAAAACTTAATTTATACCTGAACTACTTTTAAGCAACTGCTAATCTAAGTATATTGCTTATCTTTTGAATTTTGCCCTGTTACTAACTAGATAGATAATAGAGGAACAAGAAGAAGTAAAAGCCTCTATAAGAATAATTGATAGGGCAAAAGCATAAGCACCGAATGAGAATGATAGAAGATCTATGACATACGTACTGTCGTAGGCCTGTATCTATCGCACAAAAATTTTCATAAATAAATTCTACGAACACTGCAACAAGAAAGATAATTTAAACTAGGAGAAAAACATGTCAGGTAAGCTT
>CAYVHK010000326.1:2710-2948 GCA_964451145.1 uncultured bacterium
ACGATGTTGATGTTGTTGCCATAGCAGATATCAATGAAACTGAAGCACAACACGTCGCACAGGAAAACGGAATCCCACACGTATTTTCCGATTACCGGGACTTGCTGAAGATTGACGAAATCGATAGTGTTGACATTTGCCTTCCTAACTTCCTGCATGCGCCAGTCGCTATTGATGCACTCGAAGCCGGCAAACATGTCTACTGCGAAAAACCGATGGCAACGACAGGCACGGAAGC
>CAYVHK010000327.1:0-2927 GCA_964451145.1 uncultured bacterium
ACTAGAGCACCTACCTGATAGAATTAACTCTTGGGCATGTGGTTTCTTTGATTTAAATGTTCAAAGGATTAGAGTTTCAAAGTCCTTGAATATCAACTACTTCAGAATCACTATTTTTCTAGTTTCCGTATCTATGATTATATAGTTTTTTAAGATGCAAAATATAAGATGCAAAATAATAGTTAATCTCCTACTTTTTGAACCCAAAATTGATACATAGCTAGAAATGTGTTTGGTCTTTTTTTTTCGAATTCGTGCCAATATCGCAGGGAAGTATGATACTTGTCTTGAGGATAACAAGCTGAATATGTTTCTTTTACTGATTGTTCAATAGAAAATCCTAGGAAATTGAGTTTAAATTTTTCAAGTATACCCCTTAGTGTGAGTAGATCAAATTGGTGTTCTTTAACATGAAATAGCAAATCTCTAATCGATGAAATTGTATAAAAATCTTGCCCTAATAGTTGAGATCTCCAAGGAAAATCTTCATTCTCAAATACCATTTTTCTGAATTTTCTTATATCTTCTACACTGCTTTTTAGTCCACGATTATTTATGAATTTTCTTGCGTTAGATATTGGCTTTCTAGCTGATTGACTATATAAACCCAATTTGAGAAATCCATTAGGCTTTAATAAATTAACAAGAACCTTTAAACCCGCCAAGGGGTCATCCATATGATGTAAAACACCCACTGATTCGATGACATCAAACTTTCTATCCATTTGCTCAATTTCAAGAATGTCGCAACATAAATACTCTATATTTGTTAAACCAAGTTCATCAGTTTTTCTCTTTGCATACGAGAGACTCGCGAGACTTAAATCTATGGCTAAAATACTTTTTCCTAGATAGCTTTGTGCTGATAAAATATGTTTTCCTGTTCCACAACCAGCTATCAAAGAATTCGAGACTTGAACAGTGGGGGAATTTTTTAAAGCATTTGGAGAAATTTGATAATTTAGATTTTGAACAAAGGTACCTGGCGCATCAATATAACTAAACCTCCACCTCGGGTAAGGATTTTGCTGATACTGAAGGCTCACTTTTTCTGAAACATGGTCGGTAATGTTGCCTAAGGAATTAATAGATTCTGCTAAAGTTCGTTCTTGGATTGGTTCTCTAACTTGCAAAGTAACAAGATCACTAAAGAGATCATTTTGAGATGGATAATTTACTAGCTTATCTCGAATTATTTGGGATGAATCGAGAGGAATATAACAGCCTAAGAGTGCTATCCCCAAAACATCTACTTCCCTTTTGTTTTCACATGTCTTCTTCAATTCATTAATTAACTTTTTCTCTTGATCCGTTTGAAAATAAACGTATTCGTTAAGAAAACATTGTTGTGCAAGTGAAAAAATAAAATCAAGCCATTGATTTAGATCAATATTTTTCACTAAGGTAAATTGCAAAAGAAGACATTTTCTTACTAAACAAAGAAGGTTTTCCATTAATTGATCCGCAATAAAACATTTCTGTAACATCAGTTGAAATAACCTGTTTTGCAAAAATAGCAGGATATTGTTGTCTTGAAACAATGATTCTTTTGACCTGAGGCTTAGCTCGATTGTTCTTACCGTTTCTCTAGAAAGCAGCGTAGATTTTGCGATTCTGAAAATGTCATTATGATCAATGTAATTGTATTGATAGAGGAATACTAATAAATCTTCGACTTTTTGTCTTTCTTCTGAGAGGATATTCTCGTCTGCGTTCTTAAATAAGCTTGTCAAGTTAGCGATTGTATAAAAACTTTTGGGGTCAATTTTCAGAGCTCGTTGAAAATTAGTAATTGCTTCCAAATATTCTCCTTGTTCAGAAAGCCCCCTCGCAAGATTACTGATTACATTCAGATTATTGGGTTCAATCTCAATTGCTTTTTGATAATAAGCCACTGCATTATCAAGTTGACCAATTTGATGAAATAATTTACCCAGACTATAAATCGTAGATATCGAGCTAGGAGATTTTGTCAAGGCTTTATTGTAATACTCTATAGCCTCTTTGCACATTCCAAAAGAGCTATAAATATCTCCAAGAATATGATAGGGAGGTGAAAATTTTGGATCTAACTGGAGAGTGATTTTATAAAAATTTATCGACTTTTGAAGGATGTTTTGACGATAAAATAAATTTCCAAGATGGAAGTATGCTATTGGTGTTCTCGGTTTTACTTTAGTTGCTGACAACAGTATGCGTTCTGCTAATTCATATTGTTCAAGTTCCTGCAGACATAAAGCAAGGTTAACTAATGCTAAATAGTGTTGAGGATTAGTTGATAATATTATCTTATATAAATTCTCGGCTTTTCCAAATTCTCCATTAATCTGATGTTGTTCAGCAGCATGTAATATTTCTTTTTCAGATAATACTTTTTCTCTCACTTAAATTTGTATCTCCAGAAGAATTTTATCTGGGATAATATTTGAAGTCTTAACAATAAAGAGCAAGTAAGATTTTTCTTTAAACAATATACAATAGCCATATATTCTATGTAAACTATAAATTTCATATAATCATCTAACCGTCATTACTTGAGAGTGTTGATAATCCTGTCCCATGGTTAAGTACAATTGAATACAAAATTGCATTTAATCTAAGACGACGACCAATTATCTTTACAAATATAATTGTTTATCTTCAGGATACGTGAGGTACTAGAGAGATAAAGATACTTGAACTTAATAATGAATATGATTTACATTTGACTCCCAATTCAATGTTGGTTCTTGCAGATGCAGTATTAAACATGAAACAGGCAGCAATTCATAATACTTTTAAAAACCTAAAACACAACACCGATTTAATACTAAAGAACAAAATGTATTAATAGGGCTTAATTAGATGAGTTGATATTTTCATATCTGTCTTATATATAACTACTATATAAGGATGAGGTGAAAAGTCTAAAGTTGGGAGTGGTGACT
>CAYVHK010000328.1:0-2917 GCA_964451145.1 uncultured bacterium
CTACGAATAGGATTAACAGTAAGATCCGGAGAACCATAGACAGATTATCGAGGTATTAAGGAACATATTAGTATGAACGATTTTTATTTTCTATTCTTCTTCTAGAGTGATTCTTCTTCTAGAGTGATAGAAGAAATAGACTCAACTAAACCCAATTGTGAGGCGAAATCGGTCCAATCAACTTGTTTTTTAAGACAAACATAGAAAGTAAGTTCGAATTTTCCTGATTTGGTCAGCCGTTTTTCTAGTTCGTGATAATTGGCCAAATTCTGAGAGAAAACTGGCAAGTAGGTCAAATTAGCGTCTGTGGTTAATAATTCCTTGAAAGAGAGGATGAACTCTCTTTTTTTTCTGCCTGTTCGTGTAGTTTTTGTTTTCCCCCATTGGCCAAGATGATTGGGAATGAAATTTAATCCCAGTACAATCAAACAAATCATAAAAGTAGCAACAACAGAGATCAAAGGATTACCAGCACCAATTCCCATGCCAATAGCTAAGACAAAAAATACAAAAGCTATATCACGTGGGTCTCGGACTACAGTTCGGAAACGGATAATAGATAATGCACCAACTAGGCTAAAGGCACGAGCGACGCTGTCCCCTATAACAAGCATGACGACGGTTATGAGCATTGATAGAAGAATCAAAGATTCCATGAACGATTTGCTAGCAATACGTTTGTGTGTCCAACGATAGACTGTCGAGATTACCATACCTAAAACCAAAGCTAATAGAATACTTACTATAACGGAAAAAGCTCTGGGTAATTGAGCTGTGGCCGATTCGGTCAATTGGAGAGCTGAAGGTAATTGTTGTAATTCAGGCGGCATTCAGTTTTCAAGATTCCTCGGTTTAGTAAAATTGTTTTGTAAGACAAACACCATTTGAGATTATAATCACTAGCAGACAAAAACCCTGCACGATTGTTGTAACATTTACATTACAACAATGATATTATAACACTTTTCCGGATCACAATATCTTTTAAGTTAGGATCGGGAGATTAACTAACGTGATCTGTCACGCAACAGAGTTGGGATGTGTTTCTATAATGTCTATAAACAGTGAGAAAAGCAATTTGACGAATACAGAAAGTCAAAACCTATCTAATTGTTCTAATTTATCTAATGTTATCAAGGATGCTGGAGGAATTTTTTGTTTCTACGGTCAACTATTTCTCTCGCTAATTTTCTGGTTTAGTTTTTTGCCAGTTAGTGCGATACAGATAACAGAGTTGATGTATCATCCACCAAATAAGGAAAAGGGTGAAAGTTTTTCTCAATCTGCCATGGAGTTCATTGAACTCTACAACGAAAAAGCCGACTATCTTGATTTGGGGAATTGGCAATTTACTCAAGGAATAACATTTCAATTCCCAGAAGGAACGATCATTGATCCCAAAACTTATTTTTTAGTTGCTAAAGACCCCATTAAATTGAAGCAAAATTATGCTGTTTTTTACGAACAGAATATTTCTGCTCCGATTTTTGGTCCATTTCAGGGGCAGTTAAGTGATAAAAAGGACAGGTTAATTCTGAGTGATCCGGCCAATGGATTAATGATTGATTTCACTTACAGTGATCAAGGTCAATGGCCTATGGCGGCTGATGGAAGCGGGCACACATTAGCCAAAATTTCTCCTCGTTTGAATGACGATTTATCAACCAGTTGGCGGCCAAGCCAAACCTTTGGTGGAACACCAGGACGAGCCAATAATTTATCATCAGAGAATAATGTTATCTCTGGCGAAGTGCTTATTAATGAAATAGTGATTAAAAATCGTAAAAGTAAATCATCTTCGATAGCAGTCGAAATTTACAATCCAACTGAGATAACAATAGACATCAGTGGATATTGGTTGAGCGACAATTCAGATCAGTTGAAAAGATACCAAATCCTCCAAGACACAAAAATTGAACCTGCTGGCTTTTTTGTTTTAACATCCAAAGAACTAAAGTTTAAACTGAATCGAAAAACAGAAAGCTTGTTTTTAACTCATTCATTGTTTGATCGGGTTGTAGATGTGGCTAATATTTCTCGTTCGCCGACCAAATCTTACCCCAGCTATGGACGATATCCTGATGGTTCGTCTGAAGAATGGTATTTGATGCCTGATTCACTGTCTTATGCTAATGAAATTGACGATGATGATAGTTTAGTTATTAATGAAATTATGTATCATCCACCTGATGGCTCGAGTAAAAGCGAATACATTGAACTCTACAATCGTGGTAACAAGACGGTTGATGTGTCTGAATGGTTGCTTACAGGAGGCATCAAATTTAAGTTTAATAAAAATACCGAACTGGCGGCTGGATCCTATTTGGTGGTCGCTAAAAATATTGATCATTTTCGGCCTCAATATGGGATGGTTAGCGTCATCGGTAATTTTAAGCAAACGCTAAGTAATAGCAATGAAACGATTCAGTTGAGGAATGCTCATGGTAATTTGGTTGATCAAGTTAAGTATTACGATGGGGGGCGATGGCCGAAATTAGCTGATGGTTATGGTTCTAGCCTGGAACTCATTAATCCAAATCAAGACAACAATAATAATCAGGTTTGGTTAGGCAGTAATGAAAACAATAAGGCCGAATGGCACTACATTAGTTACCAGCGTACTTGCACAGAAAATAGAGGTGAAGAAGCCTGGCCGCGTTTGCACTTACATCTGCAGGGAGCAGGGGAAATTCTGATTGACGATATACGATTGACCAAGATCAATAGCCCCTTCTTTGTTAAGGCTACTAGAGGTCAAGAGTGGGTTTCCAACGGTTCTTTTGAATATGGGGTTGAAGATTGGGAGATCATCGGTACTCACATCGACAGCCAAACGACAGCTGCCCAATCGAAACATGGGCGTAGAGTTTAAAAATATCCTCCACTAGTTCCGGTAATACAGGGCCAAATCACGTCG
>CAYVHK010000329.1:0-2910 GCA_964451145.1 uncultured bacterium
AACTGAGATTATAACTGGACATCGATACCATTTATGATTGTGTAAGGAGTAACGTAGCCTTAATCAACTCTATCGCTCCTTATTTCCTTATTTTCTGTTTGTGTTTTGATGTCTGATCGATCGTCAATATGATGATATAATGAATTTTTCAGCGCACAAAGACAAGTCATCGCAAAATCAGCAATCTGTTCATTCTAGAGCAAAAAATGGAATGTCAAGGCTTGTAATATTGATAAACAATCGTAAAACAGACGTACCGACCAACGGTCATAGTTACTGTTTTTAGATTCAAAAAGCATTTAATGCTAATGTATAAAGAGTTTGAAGATGAAAAAAGAAATGAAACAATCGCAAATTTGGAAAGATGCTGGATCGGTTTCACTCAGTTTTGATGATGGATCGGCGTCTCAATTGGAGATTGCAGTTCCAATTCTGAACCAGTTTGGCTTACCCGCTACTTTTTACATTAATCCTCGGATAGAAAACGATTTAGCACCGTGGAGAAAAGTCGGTTTATCAGGACATGAAATTGGAAATCACACCGTTAGCCATATCTGTTCACGCAACTTTGGTTGGTCTGGCCAAAAGTCGTTGGAAACAATATCGCTAACCGAAATCGAAGACGACATCCTATTGGCTGAAAAACGTCTGAGAAAATTGCTACCGGAACAGGTAGAAAGAACATTTTGCTATCCCTGCTACCAAAATCACATTGGAGAAGGAATACATCGACAAAGTTATGTTCCTATCGTAGCCAAACATTTTCCCGCTGCTCGGGGGACGGGAGAGGCGGCTAACCATCCGAAATTGACTGATTTACACTATTTGACTTCTTGGATCGTCAGTGGTTGGATGTCGGGCAACGATCTAATAGAAGCGGCCAAGTCAGCAATAGCGCAAAAACGGTGGATTATCTTCGTGTTTCACGGTATGTCTCTAGAGAAACCATCAACGTGGGATCCTGCCAGTTATTATCATGGGGGTGGTTTCTCTAGAGAAGAATTTGACATTTTGTGTCAGTTTTTGTCAAACCACAGGGAAGAAATACCGACTGGCACAGTTCTCGACGTCGCAAAAAAAATACGACAATGGCGTACAATCGAATAAAAACTGTAGTAGCCCAAACCTACTCTGATGGTTGCAGAAAAATTTTCAATATTATATAGATAGTAACATAACCAATTTTATCAACCTGTGCATTAATGAAAAACTAGGCCACGCGTTTTTTGAGCATATTCTTTTTCAGGATTGTTTGTCAGCCACTTAATTTCATTGTTAAAATCTTATTCGTTGCGAAGAGTTACCAAATGAATAACGTAGTGGCAACTCTCTTATCTTGTTAGATATGTTTTTGTCTCATTTGCTAACAATTTTTTACAGTACTGGAGTCTGGTATAAAAGTTGTCCATCCACCTTTATCTCGACATCAATCAGGTAGTTGGCTATTGCTTCTAAGTCTGGAGAGATGCCTAATCCAGGTTTGTCTGGCAAGCATATTTTTCCGTCCTTGTTGGGCAGGATGTGATCCTGCGTCATCTCGATCCCCAGTGGCTTGGACTCAACTGGGTACTCGCAGAGCTCGTCCTGTTCTATGCCCACGTAAGGTTGTAGCGACGCACTAAGTGCTAAATGTGATGTGAAGGTGTGATTGACGTAAGTAATGCTTTTAAACAAAGCATAATCAGCCACTTGTTTAGCAACACTGATCCCGCCGATACGGCCGGCATCAATCTGAACAAAACCAATATCGGCGTAGTCGATCATGTGTTTAGCCAAATGATAATTATTAGCACCTTCTCCGCCGGCTAACCGAACAGGATAGGCTAATTTAGCGAGTTCGTGATATGCACTAAATCCACCCGAAATAAAGGGTTCCTCCAACCAGGTAACATCACATTCCTTTAGTACCTCAATGCGCAGTTTAGCCGGTTCAATGTTGTCGATCCAGACTGTTCCCGCATCGATTAACAAGATACCATCCTTTCCTAATCCCTCCCGGGCGGCACGTACCTGATCAATGTCAGATTGCGCCGTGCCATGACCAAAATTAGCCCAGCCGAACTTTCCAGCTCGGTATCCCTGCTGTCGCATTTTGCGTCCCTTTTCTAGAGTCTGTTCCGGGGTGTCACCGAATAGAACAGAAGCGTAAGGTATTTTGGGATACGCACACTGATAACCAAGTAGTTGATAGACCGGTACTTGTAATCGTTGTCCGAGCAGGTCCCACATGGCGATATCAATACCGGAGAGTGTATGATCAGTTTGAAGTAGATCTAAGCTGTGTTGCCGCACCAAATTTCCGATGCGAGAAATATCGTCAACATTCTCCAACCTTTGTCCCAAAACTGAGTCTTGAATCGGTTTACAAGCGCTGTGCGACATTGGACACACTAGACTGGCGATTGAGACCAAGGGTGCGGCTTCGCATTCTCCCCAACCGGTATATCCGCCTGCTTTCAGCCGTACAAGGAGTGCATCTTGGCTACCATCACCAATATCAAGAACGTTTGGCATAGAAAGGTAGAAAAAATCAACGGATTCTATTCTCATTTTACCATTTACAACAATATGTAAGTATTGCCAATATAACTGATTAGCCTACGGGCTTATCCGACTAGGTATCATAGTAAGTGAAAAAGAAAACATGGCCCAACAATTTCAATTTCAAGAAATGAAATAATAGTTTGTAATCATCCAAGTGTCAATCAGCCGAATACTAAAAACCACAATTCTGTAGACAACTGGGGAAAATTAAACGCTGGAACTGTGGCAGTAGAAAAACTCTGAAACGACGGCTACCAAATTTATACAAATGAAGAAATGACCTAATTTTACCCAGCCCCATGGAATTTTATTACGCTTAGCAAAAATTAACAAAGTACGCTCAAAAATCATTCAAGACTAGTCCTA
>CAYVHK010000330.1:0-2902 GCA_964451145.1 uncultured bacterium
CGAAAATGCGACTTTCGCTCCAGTAAAGATCACGTTGGGGATAGCTACAAGCACGAGCTGAAATAATGTTAATTTGGTTGAAGTGAAACTCTTCGCCTAAATACAATCCTTTTGATTCGCCGCTATAAAAGGCTAACGGCACAACATTACCTGCATAACGAGTAGCTTGAATGGCTTGATTAAGAGCATGATAATTTCCACTAGCTTCGATAGTCACATCAGCACCGTCGCCTAGCCAGTCTCGTGAAGCTAAGGCAAAATCATTAACTTGATTGGGATCCACAGCCAATGTGGCTCCATGTTTCAATGCTAATTCTCGCCGATTATCGATAGGATCAACAGCAATCACATCAATAGCTCCAGACAAACGAGCTAACTGGACCGTCAGTAAGCCAATAGCACCCATACCAAAGACAATCACCTTTTCACCGACTCGTACGTTACCATCCCTCACTGCAGCTAAGGCAAAGTTAGCTGGATCCATACAACAAGCTGCCTCGGGTGTAAAACCGTCAGCCATTAGGCGAAAATGTCCTCCTTGATGAACTGAACGAAAACCACCGTATCCCCAAACTTGATCCCCAGTTTGGATTTCTTCGACGTCTGATCCTACTTCAATAACTGTTCCAACTGTGGTGTTACCAACACCTTGCCATCGGGAAGTATCAGGCTTATTAACCTTTGATCGATCAAAGATTTTCTTCTCTCCTAAGTAAGGCGATTCTATGTAAATAGCTTTACCTAATAGTTCAGAGTGTTCGGTACCATGTTTGGCTGCGGTTAATTCGCTTTTCACTCGAACTTCTTTAGGGCCAAGTTCGCCTAATTCATATGACTCCCAATTTGGATTAAATTGATCATTACAAACCAATTGTTTAAGTTCAATACCGTTCAGTGTTCCCATGTCTATTTACCTTTCATTTACCCAGAGGGACTTGTCAAATATTCTTATAATCAGTCGGCAGTATAATCCATTTCGGTTAGTAGATCAATTGTCATTTGTTCCTTTTAAAATTCAACTTAGTTTTTAAACGCATGAATCAATTGAGTAATAACAGACTGCTTGTTTTTCCAGTTAAGTCGTGAAGGCGGTATGATGTAGATTCCATCAACCAAGAAACGATTTTGTCGACTGAGTTCATAAAGGAGGTCTTTAGTCATGGACAAACCATGGGCGAACTGATCTTTGGGATTATCAATATTCTGAAACTGTTCGATTACTGTTGAGGGGATGTACATTCCCAAATTATCTTGTAAAAAAGAGATGCTACGAAGATTAGTAATGGGTAAAATGCCGAGGAGCACTTTAATTCTAGGTTCCTGATCATGAACTGACCGACAAACTTCCTCTGCCGTATCCAAGGTGTATACAGGTTGAGTATAAATAAACTTGGCACCATGTTCGATTTTCCGATGCAGATACTTTAGCTGAGGTTTAAGATTTCTAGTGATAGTAAAACCACCACCTACATAAAAATCACAGGATTCACCGAGAGGAGTTCCATCAATTAGATGACCTTGATTTAGTCGTTTTAACAGCGACATCAATTGTACTGATCCTCGGATATCAGTAACAATTTTGGCTGTTTCAAATCGGCCCACCTTGGGATGGTCGCCAGATAAAGCAATTAAGCCTTTTATGCCCAAGGCCCAAGCTTCCAATAGGTGGGATTGCATACTAATCAGATTGCGTTGTCGGGTTGTCCAATGGATAAGTGTTGGAATGTTGCTGGCTTGCTGTAACTTAAATGCTGTCCCGATAGTACCTATGTTTACAGTAGCCCCAGCATTGTCTGGTACATCAAACAAATCAACCCCTACAATTGCCAATTTTTCGGCTACTTTGATCATGGCCCTCAGTTGAGGGAAAGTATTGGCGCGCATTTCGACACTGGTAATTCGATTCTTGGTTTCAAAAACCTTCTGAATAGGATTGAGTTGTATTTCGATTTTACTCGTTTTTGGCTGTTCTGGAAAAATGAAAATCCGGGTCTGACGTTGAATGGGCGAATGGCCGGCGACACTGTCTCGAATAGTCCTAGTATATTCTGGTGTGGTGCCACAGCAACCACCTACAATGTTAACGCCCAAGTCGAGGAATTCCTTGACATATACAGAGAATTGATCCACCGATACACTATATCTAGTATTAATTTGGCCTTGGTCTATTCTGGGAGTACCAGCGTTGGGTTGCACACTAAGTGGTGTATCTATGACTTGCACTAACTTTTCGAATCCCAGCAACAGATCATGTGGACCGCGACAGTTTAAACCGATAACATTCGCTCCCAACTGAGATAGTATTTGAGCAATGACACGAACGTCAGTCCCATCGCTCAACATCCCCTTTGACACACCGCTAATTTGCACTATTACTGGTAAACCGAATTCCACTGCCAGTGTGGTAGCTATTTTTGCTTGGCGCAAATTAGTAAAAGTTTCCAGTATTAGAAGATCAACCTCAGCTGAGACCAATGATTCCATCTGATTAGCAAAGATTTGACTGATTCGGTTGACGGGTAATTCATCTTCTAAGGGATCATTTTCTAATGGACCGATTGCCCCGGCTATAAAAATTTGTCTTTTTTGGGATGAATTAATTTCGGTTGCCGCTCGGCGTGCTAATAGTACTCCAGCTTGATTGATAGACTCTACTTGATTGCCAAATCCTTGCAAACTGAGCTTTTGCTTGTTAGCTCCAAAGGTATTTGTTTGAATAATATCAGCACCTGATCGACCATACTCGAGATGAATCTGCAGAATCCTATCTTTGTAGGTAGGATCAATGTTGCAGGCATCCAAACAGGTAATGTGAGAAGGTAGACGGAGGCGAAGTTGGGTGCCGAAACCACCATCCCCAACCAAAACACGACGATTAAGCTGTTTCAGAAAATCAGACATA
>CAYVHK010000331.1:0-2222 GCA_964451145.1 uncultured bacterium
CCACATTGCGGCTGTAGCATCAAAGAAAAATTTGAGAGTCTATCTTGATGGCGAAGCTGCTGAGGGGGGCGGTCCTGGCCCCCACGGCTCATCCGAGTTCAATGTCAATATCGGCGGTTGTGGCATTTGGGATGGTGCAGGCAACTGGTTTACTGGAGCTATGGACGAAGTAGCCATTTTTCACTCAGCTTTGGAAGATGCAGATATTAAAGCTATTATGAAGGATGGATTCGGCAACTTATTAGCTGTTGCCGCTAAAGGAAAATTGCCCGTTTACTGGGCAGATTTAAAAAGAGATTAATAATTAAGGCTGTTGTTCAGCTAACTTGACAGTTTTTGACAATTCAATTAATTTAGAGTAGATAGGAGAGTGAAATTATGAATAAAGTTTTGGATCATTCCGTTTGGGGAATGTTAATTATTCTAACCCTGAGTTTATCTGTCGCCAATATTGGTCAAGCTAAAATTACCGAAGTTGATCTCAGTACAGCCGTTGGCATATGGTTATTTGACGAAGGAAGTGGAGATAGTACTAAGGATATGTCCAGCAAAGGAAATCATGCTAAACTAACTGAAGGCCCAAAATGGGTTTCGGGTAAATTTGGCAAAGCTCTGGAATTTAATGGTGAGGATAACTGCGTTCAAACCGAAAAAAAACTGCTAGATGCCAAAACAGAATTTACAATTGTTTCTTGGATCAAACCCGGAAAACTAACTGCCAATCGTATAGGTTTCGTTGGTCAGAATGACTCCCCTGAATTTGGTCTGAGCAATCCTAATACAATGATGCTGTGGACACCTTGCAATTCAGTTGACGCTGCTTTTGATGCCCCAGAGGGTGAATGGCACCACATTGCAGCCGTAGCGTCAGGATCATCGGTTAAAGTGTATCTTAATGGTGAAATGAAAGCGGAAAAGAAAGCAGATTGTAAAGACCATGGTGCATCCGAGTTCAATGTTAATATCGGCGGTTGTGGCATTTGGGATGGTACAGGCAACTGGTTTACTGGCGCGATGGACGAAGTGGCTATTTTTCACAGTGTTTTGGATGATGCTACTATCAATAAAATTATGAAAACTGGGTTTAAAGCTATGACAACGGCTGTAGATCCAAGAAACCGGCTGGCTGTCACGTGGGGCCAAATTCGGGAAGAATAGCAGTATTAATTAAGCGACCAAGTTTTTAATCAAAAAGGCTCTAAACATTTCATTGTTTAGGGCTTTTTCTATATAGATGGGTTATTTTGATTAAGATAGATAGAAACATACACATAATCTATTAGGTAATTCTTTAAAACCGGATGGTTTATTGCTCAGACAGAGATGACAACAGTTAGAGAGATTTGGGATGTTCTTTGTCAAATCTCGGTCCGAAGCAGGCCATATCTTATTAATTCGATTCAGAGCTCATACTAAAGGAAAGCGAAATTTTCTGTTTAAGCTCGATCGATTACTTCTGGCTTTTCAGTTAGTGAGACGCCGTTGTGGAAGTTCACCAGCTTGAAAAGACCTAGTTCCGTCTTTAATTAATTAATAAGTTCGCAGCTGAAATAATTAAGTTGAGGTATAGATGTTACAAAAGATAAAGTCTATTTGTTTGGGTTTGGCATTGTTTGGTATGATTGGTGTTACCTTGAGTGAGGCAAAAACGGATATTGATAAATTGCTGGAAACAGCAGTCGGCGTTTGGTTATTCGACGAAGGTAATGGAGAGATAGCAAAAGATATTTCAAAAGAAGGTAACCACGGAAAACTAGTTAAGGCTCCAAAATGGATTAACGGAAAATTCGGTAAAGCTTTGGAATTTAACGGCAAGGATAATTGTGTTCAAACTGAACAAAAATTACTTGATAACCTCAAGGATTTTACCCTTTCGTGCTGGATCAAAACAGGGAAAATAACGGGAAGTCGAATCGGGTTGGTTGGACAAAATAACTCCCCTGAGTTCGGCTTTGAAAACCCAAATACGCTTTGGTTATGGACACCGGCAGGGGACCTGAAAGCGCCATGGAAACATGGTCAGCCATCTAAAGGCTGGCATCATGTAGCTGGCGTAGCTTCTAAGAAACATTTGAGAATTTATGTCGATGGAAAGGTGGTCGAAGGTGGTGGTGGTGGACCGTTTGGCAGCTCACCATTTAACGTTAATATTGGTGGATGTGGCATTTGGGATGCTGCTGGCAACTGGTTTACTGGGGCAATGGACGAAGTGGCCATTTTTC
>CAYVHK010000331.1:2232-2864 GCA_964451145.1 uncultured bacterium
CCCTTGCTGTTGAAGATGTTAAAGCAATCGCCAAAGAAGGGATCACTGGGCTTTTAGCTATTGAAGCCAGAGGAAGATTACCTGTCATTTGGGCCGACCTAAAAAAGAAACAGTAAATTTCGTTTACCGATTAGTCATATAAGTCAAAAAGCCTCAAGCTCTGTTGCTTGAGGCTTTTTTTTTAAATTTTTCTGTTGGAAGATAATTGTATGAAAGTACTTTTTCCTTTTCCGATTATCCTAATTCTAGTTCTATTGCCTGGCATAACACATGCAGAGTGGAGTTTAATGACGAATGGTGTGCCTGACAATCGATTTGGGCATACTGTCATTTGGACAGGGAACGAGATGATCATTTGGGGCGGCGTTGGTCAAAGTCATTATCTGAATACAGGGGGTCGTTATGATCCGAAAAGTGACCATTGGACCTCGATCAGTCAACAGAATCTCCCATCAGAACGCGGTGGACACACCGCCATCTGGACCGGGAACGAAATGATCATTTGGGGAGGATTTGATCAAGATGGAACAGCTCTAAGTGATGGAGGTCGTTACGATCCGAAAAACGATCGGTGGATCTCGATTAGCCAACAAAATGCCCCAATCGCACGTGGTGGACACACCGCCATCTGG
>CAYVHK010000332.1:0-1349 GCA_964451145.1 uncultured bacterium
GTTTCAGCTGATTTGAAGCTCAACATATTTTAGATTATAAGTAGCACTTATTAGCCAAATAATGGGCACATAGTGATGAAAAGAGAGAGAAATGAATAAGGTGTGACCAATTAATCTTCAAATGGAGCCTTAAAAATGAGAAGATCGGGGCCGATAGGTTGATCAGACTATCCCGTACAAAAGTTATCTGATGCCCGGATTTTAGTATCTCATGTTCTTGTCTGGACTATATTTATGAATTGCTAATTACTACATATTTTTTTGTCATCTGTCTATAGTAATCTTACAGTTACAGTGAGGACATGTTATTTTTGTATTTTTTAGTAAAACTTCGTTAAACCCTGACGTGAAAATGGCTGCAGGTAACGCGATAAGTGCCACTCCACATAACGCAGTAATAGAACCAAAGAACTGTCCCAGTGGTGTAACTGGATAAACATCACCATAACCAACAGAAGTAATAGCTGAAATACTCCACCAAATGGAATAAGGAATGCTCGTAAACTTTTCTGGTTGTGCATTAACTTCAAAAACGTAAACAATACTGGCAGAAATCAGAATCGTCAACGAGAGCAGGAAAAAAGTAATAGCGATTTCTGATTTTTTTATTTTAATTGCTTGCCCTATTATTTCTAGACTTCGGATATATCGTTCCAGTTTTAACAACCGAAAAATCCTAGTCAACCTTAAAATTCTAATAAATCTGAGATCTACATTAACTATCATTGGTATATAATAAGGTGCAATAGCAACAAGGTCTACTATAGAAAGAAAAGTAAAAGAATATTTTAATCTTCCTAAAAAAGGCCTTTTAAACTCAGGCCTAAGTGTTATTGTCCAAATTCTCAAAAGATATTCAAAAGAAAAAACTATCACAGAAATTTTCTCCACTAGTAAAAAAAAATGATGATAAGACGATGATAATCTTTCAACTGTATCCAAAACAGATAAGACAACATTAATAATAATTAAAATCAAAAGGATGAGATCAAAAATTCTGCTAATGTGATCTTTTGAATCTGCGACTTCCAAGATTTCATATATACGCCTTTTCAAATTGGCAATTAATTTCATAAATATTTCTTCTTTGTCTAAAGATGCATTTCAAATAGATTCGGAGGATGATAAAAATAAGCTTCTATTTTCCGATTAGTTTAAAATTAAAGTATTATCAGAAAAATTTAAGGACACTTAATTTCTAAACCCATCCCCTGAAGGGCCTGATAATCAACAAATAGAAATCCGAATGCCTACATAAACCCTATTGTTGTTATTGCGAGTATTTAACTTATATAATTTTCGCAGACCAAACAAACAGTTGTCGAATCATTTATGTCTCAATCTAGATT
>CAYVHK010000332.1:1449-2845 GCA_964451145.1 uncultured bacterium
TACTAATCGATCTGAAGTTACTCATTTTATCCTCCCTAAGACTTGTATAGGCTCAAATCTCCTACAAGACAGAGACAAGCTAATCTACCGACATGTTTTTGTCTTGCTTTTTTCTCCTTGAAATTCTAGATCCAAATCGTGATCACGATTTAGATCTCTATACATCGGTCTATTTATCAAACTAGTAATACCTCGTAGGATTACCACTCCATGTAAATCATATTTTTACACCGGGCATAGACCTAAGATTGTTATTGATGGAATCGCAACAAAAAGGAGTATCCAATGTTAGATACTTCTTTTTTATTAGTCTAGTTGTTACTCAAGAACTATTTCAGATTTTGTTTCAGATCAGCCCAAGTGATAGTCGCTTTACCTAAAGAAGCTACGGACAAACCTTTAATCTGAATTTCTCGGTCTTTAGCAGTTGGCAAACGAACATTGGCATCCTTCGGATCCGTGGCTTTCACATTACTAGTAATAAACAGCGAATCTAGCATAGTAGCGTCCTCTCGAATACTAATTCGCAATGTGGTTTCTCCAGCCACATTGAATTCCCAAGTTCGTTCTGGTGTGCCACCATCCAGCCAAGCATTAACTCGATCCCAATGCCAAACAGGACCTGTTTCAACATTCCATCTAAACTTGGTATTTTGGGTTTTCTGTGCATCTTCATTCGGATCGGCTGGTTGCCAAGTAACCCAAAACGAATCGCTATTACCATCCCAAGCCAGTACATTTCCCCATAGCGCATACTTTCCTTTTTTGGGAATTACGACTACAAATTCAGCCCAGCCTTGGCCACCTCCACCTTGTTTGGGTTCGCCCTCCATCCAAATAAACTTACCATTGGAAGCTCCTTTACCTTTGTTACTATCATCGATTTTCATCGGTTCTTGAATCTTCTGTGCCAATTCCGCTTCTAGTGCGATCTCGACCTCTTTAGCTAAGGATAAATCTCCAAACAAAATAGCCAAACTGATTGATAATACAATTAACTCCCAAACAGATTTTCTCATCCTATTTTCCCTTCTAATTTATAATTTTTCCTCTCATTTATCTATTTAATAGATAATTTATAATATTCTAATTACTAGCCTAAAATAAATTCTATTCAATAATGTCAGTTATCGGACGTATCCTGTCCAGTTGGCAGAGTCAAACCACAATTCATTGTACCAACACTGCCAAATCCCCAGTCAAAAGCCTCAAAATAAATGTCCGATAACTAGTGGTAGGCTGGTATTAACAAAAATTATTCCAGCGGTAAAGGTGTAAAGGCCCCTCCTGCGGAGGGGTCAAGGGTAATTAATTTGATCCTGACACACATCGAAACCCGAAGCCGTAGCTCCTACCATGCGAAGAGGTGTTGATGCGACTAGCCACCTGCAGGAGG
>CAYVHK010000333.1:0-1536 GCA_964451145.1 uncultured bacterium
GGTAAGCTGAAAATCATCATCCAGACTAAAAGACGGTATGGATGAATAAACTGTACAAATATCTTGGTGACAACCATTCGAAGTCCCAGCAGGCAACCTCTGACTAACACCGTCAGATCACCAAACAGAGACGGTTGTACCCCGATTTTCAAATTCTTTCCGAATGTTAGTAGAATCCCTCCGAAAGCGAGAGAAATTCCAATGACTTTGGTGACCGATAAACGATCCCCAGGTATCCAAAAATGGGCGAATAAAACGGTAAAAAAGGGAGCCGTATTTATCAAGATGGTAGAACGTGAGGCTGTCGTAAATTTGGTGCCGATATTCAATGAGATAATCTGTAATAGGAAAATAGCAGACAAACATAGTAGTGGCAAAAGTTCATCACGATTAATAGTAATTGAAATACGTTGGGTGATGGCCCAAGTCCCAACGGCGAAAAGAGACAAAAGAAATCGGGCTACGGCTAGTGCCAGTGGTGGAATGTCTTGCAATGCGATTTTAATTGAGACTGAGTTTCCACCCCAAAGCAGAGCGAGAAAAATTACCAGGGCGATAATTTTGGAATCTGGAGGTTGATTGACAATTTTAACGTTTTTGTTCACAATTTTGAATCTCTGGAAGAAAACACAACTATAGTCATTCCGAATTCAAATTCTACCTAACCAATCGAACCCTTTCAATAGGGACGTCTGCATACCATATCGGCTAACTCAGAACTCAAAAACCAATGTTCTTGTTTATGATGTTTAGGTTTCTATTCAGGAATTTTTCAAAACTGGGCTGGCAATATGTCGACTACTAGGTAGACACTTGTTGATAATCTTTTCTGTACTTTAAACTTATTTTTTTAACTTCTTCAATTCGATTCTAAATCATCTCGTAACATTTGCCTGTCCACTTCATTGTATAGATGTATTTTATCTGAACCCTCAAGCGGATAGCCTTCGGCTGCCCAGCTGAAAATCGATCCATTCAGATTAGTTATGTTGTTGAACCCTAGTTTTTTCAACCTTTGAGCCATTTTATCACTCCTGTAACCAACCGAACAGTAAACTACAATCGGCTGCTCAATTTCCTGCTGTAGTTTCCCTAATTCTATATCAGACGTTTCCGGTGGAATATGCCTAGCATTGGGGAGATGACTAATTGTCTATTCATTTAAACTTCGTATGTCCAAAATCACTGGGGAAACGCGGTCAGAATCATCTATCCATTCAAATAGGTCTTGAGCATTTATATGAGAAATATCATTGAGTTTCCAGGGGATGAATTTCTTAGCTATATTGAGGCCATTGTCAGCAATGCCCCATGATATATCATTATCTTAGAGGATCAATCCAAAAATCTCTATTGATAAGAAGTGGTGGAATAAATATGAGATTCTAAGGAAAGAAAGAAGTGAAGAGAAGAAAAAGAGGTGCCAGCTAGGGTGGCAATTGATCCCCGACACATCTACATTGATCGTGGGATTTTTGGTGCATCTGTCAAAAAACAACCCGCTTTCATCCAATCATACCTGTTTGGCCGAGAAGT
>CAYVHK010000333.1:1546-2796 GCA_964451145.1 uncultured bacterium
GAATTAAGCAGTGGTAACACAATGCGTAACTTATCTGAGTTGCAAACGACTTGCACTATCGTTGAGACTTTTAAACAAGCCATTAATGAATTGACCAGTCAAACCAGAGGAGACGCAGAAATAAGAGATACTATCAAGCTAAGAAATACACGTCCGTTCTTAGTGAACGACCAACCTGATGTAGATCCCTAGAAAAAGTATTTTAAATCGGATTGTGGACGACAGCCAGCTAGAACTCGTGTTTGCTAGTTTTCTTGACAACTGCCCCGACATCATATCCTTTGCTAAGAACTATATTGCTAGTCAGTTTAAATTGGATTACGTCAATGCTGACGGTAGTATCTCAAATTACTATCCTGATTTCATCGTTAAAGTGAAGACCAATTATGTTGTGATTGTGGTGACTAAAGGGTAGGCTGATTTAGACGTACCGTTGAAAATGGAACGATTGAATCAGTTTTGCGAAAACCTGAATAGAATTCAATCAGAAACCCGTTATGATTATGTTTATGTCAACCAAGATACTTTTGAACTTTATTAGCCTAACCTGTCTAATTTTCAACACGTGATGGAGAATTTCACTCAATATAGAGAAATAAGTTAGTATAGATTGCTACTGGGACAGCAAACTATCTTCAGCCCCACCGTCCATTCTTCTTGGTCGATGACTGTAATAGTGGTAATGGCCATGTTATATCCATAATGATGATTACAAATGAAATAGTAATTAAGTACATCAGGGATGAGTTACGTTTATATAATATAAACATGTAAGTTTATAGAGTCAGTTAAGCTGAGTATAAAAGAGATCTTCTACAGAAAAACGCACATACTTGCCAATTCGGCAGCTGAAAGCTTATGTTATTCAAAGGGCGAGACAGTATCGTCTTTCTAGATAGGAACGTCATGAGCCAGGATTTTGTTGTCTTGTTGCTAACGCTGATGCTACCAGTAATCCAAATCTAAATTCGAAAGGAAAAATTTGGGATAGGTATTAGACCAATTTATTGAGCCATGTCCTTACTAATTACTATGTAATATGACCGTTGTGTTATGCAACAATATCTATATATAAAAGGAGTTTGGATGTATTTAAGATTAAGATAGGAAAAATTTGGTTTTTCTATCTTAATCGTTGCAAAATCTCTCTGGATTTTGCAAAATTTAGCTGAAAGAAGATCAGAAAAGAGTTGGTAGAACACAAGTTTAATGGTAAATGCTATCAGGTTTGGTATTTAGGTTCTGTTCTT
>CAYVHK010000334.1:0-2722 GCA_964451145.1 uncultured bacterium
TTTGGTTTATCTTTTTTCTTCATTTTGATTTACCTTCATATTTCAAATTATCAATTACGTTTTTTTCTAGTGGACTAAATTCTCTATTGTGTCGAGATAAAATGTGATTTTTGTATTCTTTGATTTGTTGTAAGTAAGTTTCAAAGGAATTCCAAGTTAACAAAACTCCGCAATCGGTACATTGTAATCTTTTGTTATCTGCATCATAAGGACTAATTGATAATTCTTCGATTGTTTCTTTTTCATAAGTTTGCGTAATTGGTTTTAACATTCTTACTGCGGAATTGCTTAACGGTTTATCAAAATTTTCAGCAAAGTCATTTTTAATTTTCAAGTATCGAATTTCTTCTGTTAATTTTTCCATTCTTAGATCTTGCATCTTTGCATCTTTTGATTCAATGTTTTCGACTAATTCACCGGACAAATATTTGATTAAAATTTCTTTAACTAAATCTGTCGTACTTTCAAACCTTGCATCTTTTTTGGAAATATTATCAAGTTTCTTTTTTTGGTAATCTTTAATCCTAAAACTGATTATAGGATTTGCATCATTATAGCTATTCATTTTCATCCTCTGCGTTTTCATCTTCTTCTGCGGCTTTTTCGGCTTCTTCTAGTGCTTGATCTGCGGCTTTTTGTTCTTTAGCTGCTCTATCAAAGTCAGCTTTGTTAATTCCTAAAGATCTATTTTGTGATTTTTCTGCTTGTTCTACAAATTCTAATGAATTTTTAATAAATTGTTTTGGTGGTATTCCTCCATACGATTTTTTTAATTCTTCTATTGTTTTCCAATGTCCATGTTCTGCAACCCACGCAAAATTATATTCTGAATTTTGTAACCAAAATTGTGCAAAGGCATGTCGAACGCTATGCAAAGGTTTCATCCAAAAATAACTTCGTTCATCATAACCACTATCAAACATTTTTCTTGTTGCCGGTTCATCCGGATTATCTTCGCGCATAACTTTTTTTGGTAGCCAAGTGCCGCCATCTGCTACAAACTCTTTTTGTTTTTCTTCGGGAAAATCCATCCATTCATCCATCTTGAATTCTTTTCCTTTGTATGAAAAAATCGCCTCTTTAATTTCAACAACATTCTCTGCATCGGTTAACTCTCTAATTAATGGAGGATTTTTTACCTTCAAGTAAGCATCCCTTAACGGCTTGTATAATTCTCGATCAATATTCCCTTGATTATCTGCGGGATTTTCTTCGTGTGTCGGTAATTCTCGATAACTTATTTCGGGATTATCTCTTAACCAAACATCTACGCCAAGCGGTGAATTTTCTGCGGCTTTTCTTCGTGCCGGCGTTCCCGCTGTAAATTTGGTTGCCGGTTTAATGAAATTATTTTTATCGCCTTTGATTAATGAGCCAATTAGCAATCCTTGTTTTTGTGCATCTTTTGAATTTAATCTGTCGTAAATTAATTTGCATGTCACTGGATTGTAAACTATTGATGTCGTGTATGCTTTTGATTTATCATCTACTGTATGCAAAATTTTTCTGTTAAACAATCTTAATTTGTAAAATGGTAAACCTACAAATTCTTTTCCGGCTTTTTCATCGAATTTTCCCATTTCAATAATATATTCTTCGGACAAAGGAATTGTCAATCCTTCAACTTTTCTCATTCCGGTTGCCATTCCTACCATGAAATACATGTAGGCATCCATATTCCCCTCTTTTTCACAAAGTTTTTTCAATTCAGTTTCAATAGTTGTAATATCTTCAATTGGAATTTCAATTTGATCATGTAAACCATGAGATCTAACGCCGGCGTATAACGCATCTTCACGATTTTTAATTTTTGCAAGTGGAAAACCCGCAAAGGCGGCAAAGCTGCGCCCTGCCATAACGGCTTTGTAATATGAACCGATACCGCCTTTCCATGATTTCGGTTTTTGTTTGAATTTGTTATCCGTAGGATCCAAAGCCCACTCACTAAGATAATATGGTTTAACAATTTTTTCATATTGTTCTTTTAACCATTCGGTTTTTGCTTGTGGATCTGTTTTCCCTCCGGCTAATTCAAATTCAAAGGCACCATCCAATTTTAACAACTGGAAAACCTTGTATAATGAACCTACGGTTCCCGCTTTTGCTTTTGTTGATTTGTTACCGATTCCAGTATTTGCATTATTCATCCATTCTATAATTCTTGGATCTTTTTCAAATTCTTCGCGCGATGCGGTTGTTGTTTCGCGTGTTTGTTCTATTTTTCTAGTTGTAATTTTCTTTTCTTCTTTGTTAATTATAGGAAAAATTAAATCCGTTATTCGATACAAAGCATCTAATCTTTTTTTAATTGCTGATAGTGACGTTTTTCCTAGTGTTTTTTCTTTATGTCCTACGGCTTTTTTAATCATTTCCGCTAATTGTTGCGTTGAAATATTTTTAGCCGTTCTATAATCCTCAATTTTTTTTAAAGTTTCAAATTCACGTTCGTTATTTTTTGTTGGTAAATTGTCAGTGAGCATAAATGTTCGTATAGATTTTGCTACTGCATCTTTTCGGTCGGTTCCAACATTTGTATAATCTTTAGATTCGTTTTTGTAAATTATTTTAGTGCCGGCAATTCGCATTTTTCCGGTGTTTTTGTCTAATTTTTCTCTAACTTCAAGTTCAAAATTAACGCCGCCTAAATTATGAAATTCACTCAATTATTATTCCTCCATAAAAAAAAAAGAGATTAGGATTAATCATAATTAATCCATCCTTT
>CAYVHK010000335.1:0-2709 GCA_964451145.1 uncultured bacterium
CTGACCGATAAAATCGCCGACAGCGGTTCACCGGTGCAGGCCAACCGAGTGCTGGCCTATGTGCGCCGTCTGTTTAACTGGTGCATTGAACGCGATTTAATTGCGACTAATCCGGCAGCGGGAATTAAGGCTCCAGCTAAAGAAATCAGTCGAGAGCGGGTGCTCTCTCTGAATGAACTGAACGACGTCTTGGTTACCGCTCAGCGCATCGGTTACCCGTGGGGTCCGTTGGTTGAGATGCTGATCTATACCGGACAGCGGTTGGACGAGGTGGCCCAAGCAACGTGGGATGAATTTGACCTGGGCACACAAATATGGTCGTTGCCGGGCGCCCGCACAAAGAATGGTCGTGCCCATGTAGTCCATTTGTCGGCCTGTGTGTTGGAGACGATTTCGGGCTTGCCAAGTGTGGATGGCCAAGCGTGGCTGTTCAGCACTACTGGTCGAGGACCTGTAAGGGGCTTCTCCAAAGTCAAGACCAAACTAGATAAGGAAAGCGGCGTTACCAACTGGACCTTCCACGACCTGCGCAGAACGTTTGCCACGGTCACAACGGAAACGCTGAAAATCAGCCCGGTTGTGGTCGACAAAGTGCTTAACCACGTATCGGGCTCGGTGAAAGGAGTGGCTGCGGTATACCAGCGTGGTGAGTATCTAGACCAGCGAAAAACCGCCTTGGACGCATGGGCGAAATTCTTATCTACTCAGGTATTAGGCCACGCTACGGCGGTGCCCTACATTCATCATGACCGAATATCCCAGCGCTGAAGAAGCTCTTCAAAAGATAGCTGCGGGCTCTAGGGCCTGGCGGAACATAATTCCTGCCGAGGAACACAACCGATTTGTCGAAGCTGTAAAACGAGCCGTAGAAATCTACCTGAACCTCGTCAGCTTTGTTTTTGGGCTACGAGGATTAACAATCTGGTGAGTGCTGATGGAGGAGGGAAGTCATGTGTGGGTTGCCCCGAACACCAAGACCGTATCTACAACCACACTCGGCAAAACGATGTCTGATGCAACTTATTATCTGTCTTGTTGGATGACGATGGCACAGATAGACAAACTAAGAACCGAGAAGGTGATGTTCAGTAGTTTTGAGTGAGAGATAAGAAATGCGACTGAAACAATCACTAATTTGCCTAACCTTTACTCTGCTCCCGTTCAGTGCGACAAGGTGAGCGCTTGGCACACAGCTTGCGATTTAATCGTGCAACCTAACAAGTGCCTAATCAGCCAAAGCTAGCCGAGCGCCATCGCCCTTAACGATAGCCCGGCAGAGCGCGGCGAGAGCGAATTCTAGAATGACTCACCAGGAGCACGCACGACAATACGAAATATACTGGACCGAAAATAGTTGCAAAATGCATTTTGGAGAATTATCCCGAATTGGAAATACTGTGACGGAGACATCCATGAAATCTCTGCATTGACGAACCCTACTTCCTGCAACAGTTCGACCCACACACTCGGCGGCTGGTGCTTGTGCCATTCAATCGTTGGAGAGAAGGGATTTTTCAATCCAATGTCCCCAAAGAAATTCCTATTGGATACATCGGTTATGATGACCACTGCATTCGGATTCAAAAGATTCAATAACTGCGAAAAGATTTTTCGAAACTCATTCTGAGAAGATTCACTCTCCTGCAAGTTGATACAAGCCGCCTCGTTCAGATGATTGATTGAAGCAGACAACAATGCTACATCAAATTTCTCGCCGTTCGCCTCGAAGGCCTGAAAGGTGCTTTCACTAATTACGACTCCCTCGTAATCGAGTGCAGCAATGGATGAACCTAGATTGTCTAGCACACGATTCGAGCGGCTACCCTCGCCTGCGGGATCTATTGCGGTCACGGCGCGTGCACCCTTGGCTTTCGCCCACAAAGTCTGGAGGCCTTTTCCACAACCGATGTCCAGCATTCTTTTTCCGCGCAAATCAATATCCCGGTAGAGTTGGCGTTCGAAGAAGTAACGGGTCGCTCGTCCGCTGCGCCACCAGCCCTGTTCGGTTCCATAACGAAGCAAGGTGTCGACACTCGTCTGACGCGTAGTGTTAGCGCGGCTCACCATGAGCTACATCGGCATCGGTAACGTGAATTGAGTAGAGGCGAACTAATCATTGAGTGGTCCACCCATCAAACTCAACATTGTGAAATCTCATGTAACATGAGCGTCCTTTCATCTCTGGTTGACTCTTGAGGCCATTTTTAATTTTTGCCCCCGTGGCGCATCAAGTAGCACGTTGAGACTACCACGTAGCCAATCAAGAACCATTAGTCGAGGCACAGACTAGAATGTTCTTGCATTCTCCACTTGTCCACTGCGCAAATGAATGAGCTCAGTACGGAATACTCACCTATGCTCGTCAACCACCTCGGCACGTTTTACCGAACTACGTGTTAATAGCGAAATACCCTGAGCTTTACGCGAGATCCTCATCAAATTGTACACTACCCGTGAGTCGAGCATGGTCTGCGGGCGAATACCACTTGATAGCCATTGACTTAGTTCACTGCGACAAGTGTTTGGAGTGCTGACTTTTATAAAGGAGTGGATGCCTACGACAAGGGAGATTACGCAACTGCTCTCCGTGAGTTTCAACCTCTTGCGAAACAGGGGAATGCCTTTGCCCAAACTCTTCTGGGTGATATGTATGGCAACGGATACGGAGTTCCACAGGATTACTCAACTGCGCACAAGTGGTATTCCCTT
>CAYVHK010000336.1:0-2686 GCA_964451145.1 uncultured bacterium
ATCCGATACTGACTGTAAGTATTGGCGCCGGCATTGCTGGAATGATGATAGCTGCATTTGCCCCTGTTCTTAATCCGCCTGCCGCTTAGTTCAAACGGCTATGTGGAGTCGGATTTTTGAATTCCTGTGTGTAATACTTTTTTACGTTCCCCGCTTGTGGACTGTTGGACAGCTTTAAAAATCGTCTTCAAAATTTCAAAAATCGGCAATTCGATATCAGTCGTATCAGGCGTTACATTGTCTTGCCTAATTTTAGAGACCTCCAGTTTAGGCGCTTGGGCTTTGGTTGAATTTGCCGTGGTTTTTGGGGCCGTAGGCGCCAATCTTATATTTTCTCTTGATAGTTTGACCATGTCATAATGTTGTTGTGCTAAATTTTGTCCGTTGGCTATTTCCGTCCTGTCGAGGTTGTGGCGCAACATGCGAAGGTTGTTGATCGCTTCCTCATTGCGTTGTGCAGCCGCGAGACTAAACCACTTATATGCAAGGATGGCATCGGGCGCTGTACCAAGACCGTCTCGATATAAAACACCCAAATTATTCTGTGAGTTGGCGTCGCCGGAAACCGCAGCGCGCTTGTACCACTTTTTGGCGTCCAAAAAATTCTGTGGAATGCCATTGCCTAGGTGCGCCATAAGGCCCAATTGAAATTGGGCGTTAGCATCACCTCGTGCTGCCAGAACGCTAAATTGATTATAGGCATGGTGAAAAGCGCCGGCGCGAAGAGAATTCTTTGCTGCCAAGTAATCCGCAGACACTGCAATTTTCCCATGGAACGACAATACGGATAGCACAGTAAACAATATTACTATCTGGGCTCCATAAGTCATCGAACCATCCTAATTTCGAATCACCGTCAAATCTTAATGTATTAAGACCTAAAATTTCAAGATAATTGAAATATTTCAATTTACAAATCGGATTATTTAATCCCATTAACCGAAGTATTTTTAATTTAAAACGTTTTGTGGTGATAAGTTTGGAACTTGTTGGCTAAGTGTAGTTTAGTCAATTACTTGTAATAATTCCGGGAGTGTGATTTTTTGGTTCAAATGGAGTAATTATAATCGCTATAAAAAATTCACATTTTGTCATTCATCCAAATTCTACTAGCTTGGCAACTCTTCGGCTGATAATTTCAGTTATAATTTTATGAATTAATTAAATTAATATCCTAGAAAAAAATTAATTTTAAATTTTTTTAATGCCGATTACAAATTCAATGTGTGGTTCTATCAGTGCTTGTTTGTTTTCTTAACCGTTACTCCAAATTGGATTTCTTACAGCCCCTATCCTGTTTATTTTAATCGTATTAATTTGGCGCTGAGGTTGCCGTTATCATATAAGGTATGAAGGACGGGTATGAAGCGAAGCAGGTATTTTCTAGTTGCAGCTTACCCCGTGGTTGAAGAGTGATAAGACGCGCGGACGCGAATTGCAATAGAATCGAACCTAGAAAACAAAAAAGAAGGGCGGATTCTCACGTTTAATCAATTTAACCAAAGACACCAAATTGCCAAAAGGGGCGATTGAAGAGATTGCATTGCGTGCCAACAATTTGGGGGGTTGTGAATTAAGTCGCCAGAGTTTTTTAGTGTTAGTTGCTTATCATTTTGCATCCATTTCCCTGGCGCCAGAACGATATAAAGCTCCTCCGGAGGATGGTGGTGTCTTGGGTAATCGACGTTGGGCGCTACTAGACTAACGCCTATTCTAACATCATTGCGAACTTCAAAACCACCATCGCCTGCAATAACTGCGTTTGCATGGCCATTGAAAAAACTTCCAGAAACATTTTTAGCTTCTGGTCTGCGGTACCAATTTAGTTTTGGTTCAATTTGTATTAGGGCATTTGTTAATTTAGAAATAGGTTTTGGGCCATTGCGAGCTTTTTCAGCAGCAACTTCAAGAAATTCACAAATTGGTAATTCGGCATGTTGATTTTCACCTTGAATTCCATTGGCATGTTTTAATGCTGAAAAAATACGATCGAAAACGGGAATTGCGTCAGGGTAATTTTCTATTTTAGAACGAAAGCCTTCTTCTAGGGTGTTAATAAAATACTGAAGGTTTTCATTTCGGTTGTTATATGATTCCATCGACGATCCTCGATTTATGGATCAGCCCAATTCTTATTCTTGTTCGGCATACGGACGTATCCAAGGTTCTGATATTTGCTTTGACAATCTTTCATCCTCTTATAATTGCTCTACCCTAACACAATGGTGAATGAAATTTCTTAGCCTAGATTCATCTGTTTAGGGGAAGTCGCCAGAGTAGAAATGTAAATGCGATTTGTACATTCTTCTTGGTTATACTGGCAAACGGGGCCTTTCCATATTTTCCCCCTATTTATCTTTACAGAAAGACTTCGAAAATACGTCATCGCTAGAGCTTGAGTTGCTGATGGGAGTGATAATGCGGTTTCATAGTAAAAATACCATTTTTAGGTAGTCTTGAATATTGGTCCAGCTCGAATGCCATGATTTATAACTCTTTGAAAAGGGCCCGTGGCATTTTACGTTCCTGAGTAGGCAGCGGTTGTAAGGCCATTTGATCATAAAACCTTTACCTTGGGCTTGTTTAATGCGCTAGATATAGTTCTCTGTTCAGGTAAAAATAAAATCGCTTCAAAAAATAAATAAACCTCAGTGCAACATCTGTGAAAGCTAATCCCGATCAAATT
>CAYVHK010000337.1:0-2648 GCA_964451145.1 uncultured bacterium
ATGCCATCAATTTTCATTATGTTGAGTAGAACTGTTGAGTTTGTTCCTAGTGAAACACGGAAGATGATAGCAACTGTTGACCTCCAACTAATCTATCAATAAGTAGCTGAAAAGAAGTGGAAAAAGATGGTTTAGATAAAGTACCAGATAATAAGATTTGACTTTGATACCAATACAATCTTGTACAATTTGATTTGACAAATATTGGCAAAAAACATAGAATGCTGCTAGTTTCGCTGAATTTCCAATCAAACTATTAACTTAAAGGAGTGTATGAGTCTATGAGAAAAATTATTATTTTTGGATTGTTATTGATCAGTCTGACGGCCTTCAGCCAGGAATTTGTAACGGAAGGTTTGGTTGCCTTCTATTCGTTTGACAAAGATACTCTCAAAGGTGAAGCGGTACATGATGTCTTTGGGAAAAAGAATGCTAAAGCTGTTGATAAACCGAAATCAGTACCTGGGAAATTTGGTGAGGCTTTTGAGTTTAATGGAAAGAGTGCCTATGTTGATATTCCCAAGCTCGGTGATTGGGAACAGGTCAGCATTGAATCTTGGGTTTACGAAAAGCAATTCAGTGGTATTCAAGGAGTCGTGTCAACTTGGATGTGGGCTGCGGGTAAGGTTCACTATAAATTCGAAGGTGGTGAAATTCAGGTACATAAAAACGATGGCGTTAAGATTCGTATGAAGTGCAAAGAAGAGCAGTGGTACCATGTCATATACACGTCAGATTCTAAGGATGGTGGTGCGAAGAGCTTGAAACTGTACGTAGATGGTGAACTAATTCAAGAGGGAAAAGCTGGCAAAACGCCTGAAAATATGAACGAGCGACGCATCGGCAGCGAACATAACGGGCGTTTTTTAAATGGCATGATTGATGAAGTTCGCATCTACAACCGAATTTTGGACGAAAAAGAGGTCAAGCAGAATTTCAACATTAAGTCTAACAAACTAGCCGTTGACCCTGCTGATAAAGTAGCAACTACTTGGGGTTATCTAAAATCCTAAATTGGTCTAAGACAGTAAACCGAAACAACTAACGGGAATTCGAACGAATCGGGTTTCTGTTGGTTGTTTGATCGATTTAAATACCAATTTAAATCTGTTATAATTTTGTAGTGGTAGCCACCAAGACAATACAAAAAATCAATCCCAAAATTGAAGCTTCGACAGCAGAAGAACCCGTTTTTTTAACCATTTGTCGACCGTCAGTCATAATTAGGGCCCAAAGGCTAATTATTCAGGATATCAGTAAACTTATTATTTTGATAGTAAAAGGGATCTTACTGAAACCCGTAGAATAGATAACTCGTGTACGGAACATGTTGACTTGTGAGGGAAGAATATTGCCGCACATGAGTTTCTCTGATCTTCGACCTAATCCCAAGCTGCACTTCCATCTTCCAATCTGGATGAGCCGTAATCCTTTCCATCAGAGTCTTCAGGATGAATTTAATATGATTATTCTTGTTTGACGATTCCGAAAGAACTACTTGTTTACAGGCATAAAAAAAGCCGAAGGAAATTCGGCAGGGTTGGGTCATCGCCTTATTTTTGGTGAAGCTGGCAACCATTCTCTCACAGTTTTCCTGTTCTGTCAAGGTACAAACCTATTTTTCTTCTCTTTTTTCCATTATCTATTGAATTTTTTAATAATTCGCCTAATAATATGACCTAGACGGGGTAATAATTGAATTCCTTGATAAATTTATTCAATACTGATCCTACATGGGTGTATGAGTGATGAAAACAATCCGTCTAATCCCACTTTTTGGCCTACTCACTTTAATAAGTTGTGGCCAGTCAGCAGAACGTTACTGAATGAATGGAAAGCTATTTTGTTTGAGTTGTCGCTCGGTCTATGCCAATAATTTGTCCCCAAACCTATTGTGGTAGAGATAGATTCAGAGCGTAAAATGTAACCGGAGTAAAATGATGTTTAGCCAAGAAGAAATAAATCGATTCCATCAAGATGGCTTCGTTATTGCCAGAAACGTAATCCAAGGTCGGGAACTGGCAGCACTTCAAGAGGCGGCCAGTCGGATTACATCTGAAGGAATCGCGGCCAAAAACGAAAACAACCATCTCTATTACGATCAATCGGATGGTTCTCGCACCTATTTCCGTAGCGAACGCATGTGGGATCGAGACCCCATATTTCAAGCGGTAACCGTAAATCCTGTGCTCTTAACCCACTATGGTCAGTTAATCGGTCACCCGTTTATGCCAATTGTTGATTCCTTTGTCTGTAAATTGCCTTTTGGGAATGTGCCTGTACGCTGGCACCAAGACCCACCGTTCGGAGCACCGACGTGGTCGAATACACATCCAATCCCAAATATTGATGCTGATATTTATTTAGATCATTCCAATGTCGACAACGGCTGCGTGTGGGCAATTCCTGGCCATCATCTGGTTGGTCATGTACAGATTGAGAATTTGACCGAAGAAAAGTTGTTCACCCAAATGGGCGCGGTACCAATTGAACTTGGGCCTGGCGATGTCAGTTTCCATTGCTTATCGGCCCCACATGGTTCCAGAGGCAACCAGTCGGCCAGTCTCCGTCGTACATTTTACATCCATTTCGCGAATCAAAGTGTCTTGGATGAATGCTATCGTCATCTACCTTATATCGATGATTTA
>CAYVHK010000338.1:0-900 GCA_964451145.1 uncultured bacterium
ACTGGAGGATTCCACCCGTTGCCTTTGTTCCCGAAGTCTTCAGTACAGCCTGCCAGTAGAGGGAGAAGGACAATGGCGAATAGAACCAAGATATATCGATTCACCAGCCTACCGAAACGCGTGGTTTCTGGTAACTGGTTCGGCTTTATATTGATAAGTTGATCGTGTATGACGGAGTTCCAGTTAGAAATGGGATTGGTTGGGTTAATTTTTCTCACGGTACGGGGTCGTATCCTTGCCCGCCCAAAGGGCGACAGCGACCGAGGCGTTTTGCGCCGAGCCAGATTCCCTTTAAAATCCCATACTTTTGCACTGCCTCATGAGAATAGTGCGAGCAACTGGGAAAATACCGGCATGATGTCGGAAGCAGCGGAGAGAGGGTTTTTTGGTAAACCCAGATTACCGAAAGAACGGCAAATTTCATATAAGCAATCCAACACTTAGGAAGGCGAATTCATAAATCGATAGATTCGGGGCGCATTGAACCAACTATAATCGGTTCCTCTGGAGGTCGACTCGTCTCTAATATGGGAGTTTGGTCCACCGTTGGCCCTGGACCGATGGGCGATAGATCTTTAGTTCACCAGATTGGCACGTTGTAACAGATGGTCCGTTGCGTTCTTTAAATCGTGGTACTTGGCATTCCCGGCACCGCGGCGGACGATAAACAAAGCGTCCCATCCTGCCTTGACCTGGTTCTTTCTAACTACTTCCCGCAGTCTTCGTTTCACCCTGTTCCTCACGGCTGCATTTCCAATCCGCCTGTTGATTACGAAGCCGAAGCGGCTGCAATCGGAGCCATTTGCCAAGTATCGTATGACCAATAACCTGTTGGCGGCGCTGTTGCCCTCCTCGTGAATCTGGGAGAACCGTTTGCTGCCCGTTAGCCGTTGCTTTTGC
>CAYVHK010000338.1:910-2600 GCA_964451145.1 uncultured bacterium
CAGAAGTACTGGAGCGGTGGCGAAAGCCATGGACGCGAGACCTGCGTCGTTTTTTCGGTTGATAGGTTCGTCTAGGCACAAAAACACATCCTTATTACAGAGGATTATAGGCGTGACTAAAATTTGCGTCAAGGTGACAGATATGTGGGTGACGCCTGAGTGGTCTGATCCTTGATTATTATCCGTCTAATCTTACTGGATGCACGTAAGTTTTTCGTAATTTGAGTGGCCGTGCCTAATTACCCTCTAAGCCTAGTTCTCAGCGACCAGAATGATTACACAGGTATGTAATGTTACAGGGCCGTTTAGCTGCATTTCATGGTATTTGCTTCCAAAAAATAGGCATATTCGTAATCAGATCGGTCGAGAACCTGTTTAGCAGTTTCGAATGTAGCCTAATCTGATGATACGGGATGGTCGAAACTGAGCAATATGATTTTGCTTGTCGTCTCTACATCGAATGATCTGGCCTGAACATTGTCTCAGAAAACCTGGGAGGGCCAGTAGCAATAGTTATTCGATGCAACGAGTTCTTCAGTGGTGCTTACGTTTCCAAGTGAGATTTGATATTCGCTCATTTGGTTAGCTTCATCATCCCAAACAGATCTCTTACCGTTGTTAGTTACTCTTCTACGTTCACTAGATCCTACGCAAGTTAAGTTTCGCAGTAGATTAGTCGGCGAAATGTCTGATGATGGGCGTTAACATTCATCATCAGGTTGCGAAGTTAATCATTGCTTTAGAGTTTTCCGCGGATTTCAGACGCGATTCTGGATAAATCTTCGACGGACAACCCCGAGGTTGGAATGGGACTTTCCCAGATGGTGGTATTAGGGTTTGGATCGGTGGAGCGGCGAACTACCTGGTGCCAATGGAGGTGTGACACCACGTTGCCGAACAATCCGTGGTTCAGTTTTATACCGGGAAATAACTTTTCAAGAGCAGCCGATACGCGGGTTCCGTCAGCTATGAAACGGTTCTGCAGCTCTTGAGTAAGGTGGTGTAACTCAGTCACGTGGTCTTGATAGACCAGTATTGTGGTTCCCCTGTAAAACTGCCAATCTTTGTTGATTATGGCGATGGAAACGTCCAGGTCGGCAATCTTCAGTGGGTGTGCTTCTGTAGGTGCCGTAAAAATAGGGTCTAGACACATGAGACAATCGGACCTGTTGGTCATCTGATTCCCCTTTCCTCCAATTTTGACAAAAGTTGGGCAGAATATTAAATCATCTGATTCTATTAATACTGGATTATTCAGAATTATATATTGAATTACGAGGTCTATTTGTCAGATTTAACTCCGTTACTGAGGTGTCACCGTAAGCAGACAATGCATCGAAAGTGGAACTTTGCCGTGAGCATCATCAGAGAGTTGTTAGGTTTTCTGTGGTAGTGGGAAGAGTCTGGGGAATTTTAATCATAAGAAAGCCGCTGTTGGACCTGCCGAAGTGATAAATGGCAAAATGTCTAAGGTGACATTGGCCCGGGGTAGCGAAGGCACGGAATTAGCTATAAAATCACACTGTGCCGAAGTGGCGGAATGGTAGACGCGCTGGTCTCAAAAACCAGTGGGGCAACCCGTGTCAGTTCGACTCTGACCTTCGGCACCACCCCTTTCTAGGCACGAAAAAGCCCAGATTCGAGAAATCTGGACTTTTTGGTTT
This sequence comes from uncultured bacterium, assembly GCA_964451145.1. GTDB lineage: Bacteria > Poribacteria > WGA-4E > WGA-4E > UBA9662 > TMED15. The sequence continues at coordinate 2,575 of CAYVHK010000338.1, forward strand.
GGTTATTTTAGCCACAATTTATTTTC
>CAYVHK010000339.1:0-2571 GCA_964451145.1 uncultured bacterium
ATCGTTGGCAATAAAAACATCCAAATCCTGATCGTTATCATAATCTGCCCAGCAAACACCTAGCCCTTTACCCGGTTTCTCTATGCCGGCCGATCGGGTCACATCAGAAAAAGTTCCATTCTGGTTATTACGATACAGAACATCAGCGGTCGGTTCAAAGATATTAGGACTACAATAGGTCGGAAAACCATTCTTAGAACACTTTGGGTTATTTCCCAACTCAAAATCGACATAGTTAACCACATACAGGTCGAGATATCCGTCGTTATCATAATCAGCGAAACTGCAACTAGTGCTCCAACCTGATGCACCAACCCCAGCTTGTTGAGTCAGATCCGTAAAAGTACCATCTCCATTGTTGACATAGAGTTGGTTTGGTCCAAAGTTGGTGATGTAGATATCGGGATCTCCGTCGTTATCGTAATCGCCGACACAAGCACCCACGCCGTATCCAATTCCGGGCACTCCAGCTTGTTGAGTCACGTCTACAAAAGTCATATCTCCGTTGTTGCGGTAAAGTCGATTTCGTATTGGTTTTTCCGATTCGGTTCGAGCTAGATTACCTCCATTTACACAATAGATATCGAGATAACCATCGCTGTTGAAATCGAACAAAGCGACACCACACCCGAGGGTTTCAAGTAAAAATTTTTGTCCACTTCGTCCATCAACATGCTCAAAATCAACTCCACTCTCTAACGTTACATCTATGAATTGGGTCGCAGCCCTAGTGCTTGAAACAAAAAAAAAGATGGAAAACACCATCAGAAACCAAGAAATTGAATATCGAATCATTTCGTCTCGCTCAGAACCTCACTCAAGGATTCTGAATTGATTTTTGGATTTGTTTCAGCCCACGTTGATAAAGAGTATTTGAAGGATCTAAATTGATCGCACCCTGAATTGCTTCTGCTGCTAACCGATATTCCCCCCTCCGATGGTAAATCCAAGACAAAATATTCAGATGTGGAGCAGAAGGTTGAATTTCCACCGCCTTCTCAGCGACTTCTAGTGCTTGGTCGAGTTTGATTTTATCTCGACCATACAATTTTGCCAATCCAATTAGTGCCTGAGTATTTTGGGGTTGGATGAAAAGGGCTTTTTGATAGTATTTTTCTGCCGCTTGGTAATTCTCTTGATTAAAGTAAATTTCAGCCAACGCACACTGTGCTTCAACTAGTTTTGGTTGTAATCTTATGGCTTGTTGATAATATTTTATAGCTTTCTTTGATTCAGATTGACGTAGATAGGTTAGACCCAGTGCAGCATGTGCTTGGGCCAAATCTGGTTCTAAGAAAATGGCTTTTTCTTGTGTCGCAACAGCGGCCACATAGTTCTCTAACATCAGATAGGATAGCCCCAATCCGCTATGCGCTTGGGCCAGATTTGGGTTGCGCCAAATTGCTTTTCGATAGCTTTCAACCGCATGTTGATAAGAGCCATGTTTCAAGTAGGCCTGCCCCAAATTAGAGAAGGCTGCAGCCTGATCTTGTCCTCGACTATGATCAGCAATATATTGTTTTTCTTCTATGTCTTTCGTCTGTACCTTCAATTGTTCAGCTATGTTTAGATGTTGGGTTGCCACTGCTTTATGGTCAGGGTTATTGCGACTAAGGCGAAAAAAAACTTTAGCCAAATTATAGTGGGCTGTTTCCATAACAGGTTTATATTGAATAGCTAACTGATAAGCTTTAATAGCTGCCTGTAGTTTCTTCTGCTTAACTAGCAATTTTCCTTTCTGATAGTAGGCTTCTGCTAACCGATTAGGCACTGGCCGGTGTTCTTCTAATAAAATAGATCGGTTTAAATATTGAAGAGATTTTTTAATTAACCCTTGTTTGGCAAAAATTTTTGCTAAGTGATAGAACGGTTCCCCCCACTCTGGTTTTTGCTCGGTTGCTTTCTGATAGACGGCAATAGCCTCCGGAAATTGATAAAGTTGTGAGTAGGCGTACCCAAGCTCGACATATATTGGGGCTATACTTGGTTGTAAAGAAACAGCTTGTTGGTAAAACTGAATTGCTTTTGTAAACTCGCGCTTTCGAGAATATAGAGTACCTAATCCGTAATAAGCCATTTCTAGAGTAGAGTTTAATTCTAGGGCACAATGATAATGGGTTAATGCGGTTTCAAAATCTTCTACTGCCGTATATGCTTGAGCTAACTGAAGGTGAATCTCGCCTGATTCAGGTGAAAGTTCAAGTCGCTGATAGTACTCAGTAATTACAGCCGAAAAATCTTCAACCCCAGTATCATTGATGAGTGTCGATCGTAATTCAGGGGTCGTGAATAATAAAAGAAAAATTACATAGTTCAAACAAGCGAACTGCATTAATTTTCCAACGATAAAGATTTGTTCAATGCACCAAATAACTGACGTTTTCATCCAGATATATCAATGTCTTCAAACTTATGGTTTTTCTCTGATCAATCCCGAACTGGATGCAAAGGAATGTCAACTAGGCTCAATCAAGCCAAATAAATTAGACAAGGGGCTAATTTTATTAGCAATTTAGTCGTTTTCTAATTTCACTCAGCCAACAGGGGTAAAATTGGTCAGAGAAAGAAACA
>CAYVHK010000340.1:0-1789 GCA_964451145.1 uncultured bacterium
TCCAATACATTGTTATTTTGGACAGGGATTTCTCGAGACTCCAGTTCAATCATTTCAGACCAAGAAAAAAAAATTAATTTGAATATACCTATCTTAGATAAAATGGCGAAACAAGTTAATCAAATGAAAGAAGTACTGGAAAATGATTGTTGTCTAAAAAAGGTTGGAAATCTACTGAAAGAAAATTGGGCAATGAAGAGAAGTCTGTCCTCCTCGATATCCAACAAAAAAATTGATACTTGGTATCAAACAGGTCTTTCTTTAGGTGCGTATGGCGGAAAGATATGCGGAGCTGGTGGGGGAGGGTTTCTTATGTTTCTAGCACCAAGGGCTAAACATCAAATAATACGAGAGAGCCTCCCATTTTTAAAAGAGGTGAAAATTAATTATGATTTGCATGGTGCTCAAGAATTACTTACTAGATATTCGTCTTAGAATGGTCATTTCCGTGTAAGTTTTTCATCAAATTAATCAAACCTTTGTTACGAATTTAGTTGCTAGATTCTTCGATCCTGAACTGGCTAAATAGTCCTGGTTATTATTCGTATTTAATCCATTTCGAATTTGCTCGAATCGAGTGTTGTTGTTCTTCCGATTTTTCCTTCATATTAGCCTAAAATATGATGGCTAATATTAAATGCATACATTTCCCCTTTTCTAGGGTATTATCCGTTCGCATAATATATTTCCTTTGCAGTCATTGAATTTATAAGATGGGATGCCTCATAAACATTTTTAACGCCTGCTAGGTCTCCGTCAATTCTAATGGTTCCTGTAAAATTCCCTTTCTCATCTATAGATATGCCTGGTTTCGGCCGATCCAAAACTACCTTTTCGGGAAAGTTAATCATTTCTTTTTGAATTCCCCAATCTTTTGCGATCAAAAGGATATTTTTCACTTTCGTATCATAGTTTTCTGGATCAAATATGAGAGAAAATGTCATGGCTTGGAGTACACCAAGTCTATTCACTTTAAAGCTATTATCTAATGAACATTCATCTACGAGTTGAAGACAACAATCCATTACGGTTAGTTGTGAATGGAAAGCACTCAGATTTTGTATGTCTGGATGATATGCTTCTGTAATGTTATCTACTTTGTACTCTTTAGCCCATTCTTGACGAATTTCACTTCCTTTTTTCCCCGCAAACAGGGTTGCAGTTCCGTTACTTCTTCCGGAAACACCAACTACAGACAAGGGTAATTCTGTAAACAAAAAATCCTTGAGATAATAGGCATTAATTGCACCAGAATAAGCATCGACTCCAACCGCCTTAAAATAGGGATTATGTTTATGCTTTATAGACATAACGAATTCCGTTCGAACAAATCCATGATAAACCATGGGAAGTGTATGTTCATCTGCAACATTATGAAAAAAAGTTCTGAGCGTTCTATGAGCATCAAGTTTCCTGAGTTTATTCCCATTTCGAACATATAGCATATTTCTATTATGTTGTACTAGTACGTTTGGCCACCAATAGTTAAACCAACTGGGCCACTTGATTGCCTGTGTGTCCGGAAAGCTGTCTTGAATTTTAGATGCTAATAATAAGCTATCTGGTATAAGACCATCATCATCCCCTATAAAAATTAACCACTCACCATTTATGTGTTGTAGACAATTCTCCCAATTATCTCTCATTGATAATCTTTCACTAGATCTAAAATACTTGATGCGATTATCATCAAACGACTTTACAACTTCTGGCGTTTTGTCCTCACTACAATTATCCATTATAATGAGCTCAAATTCAGAAAAACTCTGGGACAAAACGGTCTTCATTG
>CAYVHK010000340.1:1799-2543 GCA_964451145.1 uncultured bacterium
ATATTTTTATATGTTATTAAATAATTGTGGAATGATATTTTTGAATACCATCCAATAAATTTGTTTTAGGGGACCAATTTAAATACTTTTTTGATTTTGAAATATTCGCCCAAAAGCTAATTAAGTCATGCTCTTTTTTATCAACGGTCAAATCATAAGATTGTTTTTCTAGAGATTCAGCTACCTTAGAATAAACTGTTTGGATCATAGTTGGAATGCCAGCACCTAAATTATAGATGCCAGAAATATGATTTTTTGATTCAATACAACTAGTCATTGCATCAATTACATCGTCTATGTAAATAAAATCATTACGATTTCCGGGTTCTTTAATATCAGGTAGTTGATTGTTCAACAAGGATTTCGTAATACTGGGAATTAATGACGACTGACGTTGGCCAGGACCATAGACGTAGAAAATCCTAAACCAAAAAAAAGAAATATTTTTTTCTCGATATTTCAAGTTAGAATATTGGTATAATGCGTGTTTGGCCCAAGAAAAAAACGTTTTAATTTGGATTTTATCAGATTCTGAGCATGGTCCATGAGTCTTTCCATACTCAGCACAAGTTCCGCTAATTATCACTTTTTGACAAGACTTAGATTCAGTGATGATATCACAAAGGTTGATTGAATTAATCAAATTAAGTTTACAATTTTCGGCACTAAAATTGGGAATTCCTTGCCATGCAAAGTGATATACTAAATCCGGATCGAAATTTTTGAAACTGGACTTATGCAACG
>CAYVHK010000341.1:0-2516 GCA_964451145.1 uncultured bacterium
ATTTAGTTGATTGTACTTTTCCTAACACATTTAGTCGTTAGCTTAGTAATATCATGTGTTATTACTAAGGATATGCTTTCTAGACAGAAATGTTAGTGTCAGACCACGAAACAATGTAAAAAGCATTAGGGCAGCCCATAGTCCGTGATTACCAAATCGAATTAAAAAATAATAGGTAGGGAAAAAGACCATAACAGTTGAAAAAATCATGGCATTTCTCATTGGTTGGGAAGCAGAAGCACCTAGATAAACTCCATCCCACACATAGGCAGCAACGTTGAGAATAGGCGCAATAATGATCCAAAAAAAGTACTGACCAGCCTCTTGAATCAAGTTCGGTTTATTAGTAAGTAGATATAAAATCCGAGTGCCAAACAATCCAAACGTGAGGCTGAACAGCAGACCAAAAGCATAACCCCACAGAAATGTGTACCGGATAGCACGGTTGAGCTGCGGCTGATTGGCTTCTCCTGTATATTTACCTATCAGACATTCAGCTGCAAAGGCAAAACCGTCAACGGCAAAAGCCAATAAGGTAATGAATTGTAGCAGCAGAGTGTTGACGGCTAATATCTGATCGCTAAGAAAAGCGGACTTAGAAGTAAAAAAAGCGTGACAAAGAACGAGGCAGAGCGTACGAATGAAGATGTCGCCACTGATGAAAAAAAAACGGCGCCAAAGCACACGATGAGAAGTCCGATACTGCCATAGATGATGGTACTGTCGCCAAAATAGGACTACTGCCATTATCAATCCGATATACTGTGAAATCACTGTACCTAAGGCAACGCCCTCAACTTTCATTTTTAAACCCACAACTAGAATTAGGTTAAGTACAATGTTGGATAGATTAGTCAGAATCACCAAAAGCATGGGGGTACGCGCATTTTGCATACCCAGAAACCAGCCGTGAAAACAATAAAGCATCAAAGTCGCAGGAGCAGCCAAGATACGAATCCGAAAATACTGTTTAGCCAGATGTTCAACTTCTTCACTGGCTTCTATCAGTCGAAAACTGACCATTGATATAATCGGTTGTAGCACAACCAATATTACACCAGCAAATAAAGCTACCTTCAACGCCATTTCTAACATAGCAATAGACTGACTTTGATCTTTAGCACCAGAAAATTGTGCAGTCATTCCAGTGGTGCTCATTCTAAGAAAACCAAAGCCCCAGTAGAGAACATTAAAAATCGTGACACCGATAGCGATCGCGCCTAATCCCTGTGCCGATGCCAGATGTCCCATCAAAGCTACATCGATTGCCGATAGTAATGGTACCGAAATATTGCTAATGATATTGGGGATAGCTAGTCTCAATATTTCCTTATTCATTCATTTGTATCCATATAAATTTATATAGCAAGTTCACTTTCATGATTTTTGGCAAAAACAAGCAATATTCAACTTAAAAAACCACTAAAAAATCCCCCATATCTGTAGCAATATTACCAAAATCCCTCCAGATAGCGGTCATTAAATAATTAGTCAATATTCAGAACGCAGATCGCCCTTTTAAATTGTAAAAAGATTATTAACCCAATAAACGAAATAAGACCCAGAAAATCGAAATCGTAATAAAAAAACAGAACAAAAGATGCTTGAATTTGATAAGACTGATTAGTGAACCTTTCCTATGCGTATACAATCTCATTGTCTCGCTTATAAATTTTTCAATTTCGGGAGACTGTGGAGTTCTCCCAGAACCATTCGGTAAGATTTTATGAGATCAGATCCAGCACAATATTTACAGGATTTTTCTTCATCATAGCCGGCTTTGTAATACATATCATGACAACATGCTCTGCACACAATTAGAACTGATGGAGTGTTCATTCATTCTATAAGTTTTTCTTCAGAATGAATGAAATCGGTTTTACCACAACTTGAACAACATTTCTTACTTACCGAAATTGGCTCTGCGCCACAATTTTCACCCAAAAAATCTTGTTTTCGATTTCATCATTATGCATCATCGACTCCTGTTTGCTTCAAATCGATCTGATATCATGGATCTTAGATACATCTGTTGCCTGAAAAAAGATAAACCAAAATCATTAATTCCAATGTTGTTATTATTCCATTTGAGAGGTTAATATTGATTTCGCTTAGCATAGTTGTCTGTACATTAAAGACCGTTAACCGTTAATACCCACAAATATACCTGAAATAACCAGCAAAGGACTTTATCAGACTTTTTCCCAAAAGTACCTTTGACTGACTAGTTGATCCAATTTTTTCAGTCATTGGGTTGAGCAAACCGATCTTAGCGTGTTTTGTGGTCAGTGGAAGATTTAATATGCGTGGCTTATCGTTATTGTGTTTTGCTTCAGTAGAAACAATGGTAAGATTATGTCACCATGACAGTACCATTGGTCAAAAATAGGTTATTCTTGATCAATTCTCAACCTAGGTTCTTTCACCATCCTGATTCTAAAGTCGGCAATCGCCCAGTATGATGGATCCCAAGACCATAAAGAAACCTCGCTGTTCGGGACTTAACTGGTTAACCC